>JBIJED010000053.1:0-10139 GCA_044343785.1 Azospirillales bacterium
CGTCGGCGCCGGTGGGTCGATCACCGTCGTCGGCGCGCGCTCCGTCCTGCGGGTTAACCCCGATGTGATCGTTTCGACGTCTGGGCCTTTGTCACGGCGTCGCCCCCCGCGTATGGGGAGACAGTGCCGACCGCGTTTCGGCCGGACACCCTGGGATCGTCGATGCCGCCGTTGACGAAGGAACGCCTGGCCCGCCATCTGCGGCGTCTCGTCGGCGCCGTCCGCACGCTTCGATCGCGCCGGGACGACCGGCCGGCCCGGCCGGCATCGCCACCCGTCGCCTTCTCGGCGGCCCGGCTGGCGGACGGGCTGGAACGGTTGCGCGTTCCGGCGCATGCCTATCCCGGCTTCGATCTGGTCGTCCGCGACGATCCCGGTCCGTTCGACAAGCTGCTGATGGCGCAGAGGCCGTACAGCGAGATCGCCCTCCTGCTGAACCGCATCCTCGACGGCGACGGGACGCTGATCGACCTGGGCGCCAACGTCGGAACGGTCGCGATGGCGGTCGCCGCCGCGGGAAGCGCGGTGCTGGCGGTGGAGCTTCTGCCGGGCAACTGCCTGCGTCTGACGAACGCGGCACTCGCAAACGGTTTCGGGAAGGTGAGGATCGTGCAGGCGGCGGCCAGTTCGGCGGACGGTCTGTTGGAGTATGCCGGCGACGAGGCCTGGGGAACGGTGAGCAAGGGGAGCGGCCGGCTGGCCGTGGCGCTGCGCGTCGATACGATCGTCTCGGACTGCGTTCGCGAGAACCCGTCGTTCCTGCGCCCGCCGTTCGCGATGAAGATCGACGTCGAGGGACACGAGCACGAGGCGCTCCTCGGGTCGCAGGCCTTCGTCGACGCGTTCCGCCCCGTCGTCGTCTTCGAGTGCATCGAATTCGAAGACGCGGCCGAGAGGAACCGGCGGACCAAGGGGTTCCTGGCGGAGCGGGGATACCGGCTGTTCCTGGTCAAGGGCGATCTCCTGGTTCCCAAGGAACCGTCGGACATCCAGGAGGAACTCGTCGGCGACTTTCTCGCCGTGCCTGCCGAGGGGATCGGGCCGGTCATGACGCGGCTGGACGGCTATGCCCGAAGGCAACCCACGGCCGAGGAAAGGGTCGACTGGCTGGAGACGCTCGTCCGGGAGACGGACGAGCACAGGCGCCATGCGGCGCGCGTGGCCGAGGCGCTCTCGCGGCAGGATCCCGTCTTCGCCGAGCTGAGCGGGCGGCTGCGCGCGGAACTCGCCGACCGGAACGTCCGGTCCTGACCGGCCGTACGGGACACCGGCGTGATGGCGGGAGAACGCGCGGCCGCGACGGCTGATGCAGATCAACCGCGTCCGTCGTCGTCGGGCGTAAGGTCGTGCAGGGCACCCGGACGGGAGAGGACGATGGCCAGGACGATGAAGGCGGCGACGTTCGTGGAGAAGGGACGGATCGAACTGAGGGAGAAGCCGATCCCCCAGGTCGGACCACTCGACGCGCTGGTGAAGGTCACGACGACGACGATCTGCGGGACCGACGTCCATATCCTGAAGGGCGAATATCCGGTCCAGCCCGGGCTGACGATCGGCCACGAGCCGGTCGGCGTGATCGAGCGTCTCGGGTCCGCGGTGAAGGGCTATCGCGAGGGTCAGCGGGTCATCGCCGGCGCCATCACGCCGTCGGGCACGTCGAACGCCTGCCTGTGCGGGTTCTGCAGCCAGGACGGAGCCGGAACGGCGCACGGCTGGAAGCCGCTCGGCGGCTGGCGGTTCGGCAACACGATCGACGGCTGCCAGGCCGAGTACCTGCTGGTGCCGGATGCGATGGCCAATCTGGCGCCGGTGCCGGACGACCTGACCGACGAGCAGGTCCTCATGTGTCCGGACATCATGTCGACCGGGTTCGGAGGTGCGGAGAGCGGGTCCATCCGGATCGGGGACACGGTCGCCGTCTTCGCGCAGGGGCCGATCGGCCTTTGCGCGACCGCCGGGGCGAAGCTGATGGGGGCGACGACGATCATCGCGGTCGATCGCGTCGCCGAGCGTCTCGACATGGCCCGGCGCCTTGGCGCCGATCACGTCGTCGACGTCTCGAAGCAGGATCCGGTCGAGGCCATCCGCACCCTCACCGCCGGACGGGGGGTCGACGTGTCCATCGAGGCCCTCGGCCTGCAATCCACCTTCGAGGCCGCGCTGCGTGTCCTGCGCCCCGGCGGGACGCTCTCGTCGCTGGGCGTCTACTCGACGGATCTGCGGATCCCGCTCGACGCCTTCGCCGCCGGTCTCGGCGACCACCGGATCATCACCACGCTCTGTCCCGGCGGGAAGGAGCGGATGCGCCGGCTCATGGCGGTGATCGCGGCCGGCCGCCTGGACCTGAAGCCGCTGGTGACCCATCGCTTCCGGCTGGACGAGATCGTCGAAGCCTACGATCTGTTCAGCAACCAGCGGGACGGCGTGCTGAAGGTGTCGATCACACCCTGACCGAAGCCGGCGTCGCCGGCGAGACGCGCCGACGCGCCCGTCGTCCCGTGCCGAAGGGCCCGGGCGGACGGCACGCCGCGGTCGGGTCGGAGAGGGGATGGTGCGCCCGGTGCATCGCGCGGGGAAGTCATGACAGGCAGGAACCGGACCGGCCGGTTCATCACGCACCCCGACGTGCTGATCGACCCGGCGGTCCCCGTTCCCGAGTGGCCCCTGTCACCGCGGGGCCGGGCGCGGATTGCCCGCGCCCTCGCGCGACCCTGGGTCGGCGGCGTGCGGGCCTTTGGTGCGGCACGGAGCGCAAGGCGCGTGACGGGGCTGGGATCCTGGCGGCGCTCGTCAGGCCTGCCCGTCGCGGAACTGGCGGGCGATCGACGACTGAGCGTCGTCCGCACGGATCGCTCCCGTCGCCGGCATCGCGGACCGTGCCCCACGGGTCCTTGTGGACGGATGCGGGACCCACCTTCCGGTTCACATCCATCGGCGACGGCCCGTTCGCCCGTCGTACCGCGCCCGCGCATGCGCGTCGTTTCCCCTCTCGCCGGTAGCTTGTGGTCGCACGCGGGTGAACAACGCGAAACGGGAGGCAGGGGATGCGAAGGTCCCTCATGGTGTCGACGATCGCCGTGACGCTGGGGCTCTGGGCCGGGGGCTCATGGGCGCAGCAGGCGACGGGCGAAGGTGCGCTCGAGCGTATGCAGCGGTTCCAGACGACCGGCACGGCGCTCGACCTCGAACAGGTGCCGCAGACCGGCCGGAAGGCCGACCAGATCCGCCGCAACCTGCAGCGGATCAAGATGCCGCCCGGCTTCGAGATCACGCTTTACGCCGTCGTTCCGGACGTCCGGCACATGGCGGTCTCGCGCAACAACGCGAACGTGTTCGTCGGCACCCGGAAGACGAACATGTACGTCGTCGTCGACCGCGACAAGGACCGGGTCGCGGACGAGGTGAAGCGGTTCGCGCCGGCCGTCCGCTTCACCCAGCCCAACCCGTGCTACAGCCAGGACGGCTTCCTCTACGTCGTGGAGCACAACCGGATCCTGGTGTTCCCGGCGGCCGAGTTCTTCTTCGAAGGACCGGACGTCGCGGTCGACACGGTGGTACCGCAGGGCCAGCTGATCCCGACCGCGGAGGAGAGCTTCAACCACGGCCACCGGGTCTGCCGCATCGGCCCCGACAACAAGCTCTACGTGTCCCTCGGCCAGCCCTTCAACGTGCAGCCACGCGAAAAGCTGGAGATCTACGACCGGCTCGGGATCGGCGGCATCGTCCGCATGGACCGGGACGGAAAGAACCGGGAGGTCTTCGCGCGCGGGATCCGCAACAGCGTCGGCATCACCTTCCATCCGCAGACGCGCGACCTCTGGTTCACCGACAACCAGGTGGACGGGATGGGCGACGACATTCCGCCGGGCGAGATCAACCGGGCCACCGCGGCGGGCCAGCACTTCGGGTTCCCGTACTACGGCGGCGGCAAGGTCCGCACGACGGACTATGCCAGCGTCGCGGAGGCGCAGATCCCGGCGAACCGTCCACCCGAGGTGGAGATGACGGCGCATGCCGCGGACCTCGGCCTGACCTTCTACACCGGCCGGATGTTCCCCGAGAGGTACCGTGGTGGTCTGTTCAGCGCGCAGCGCGGGTCGTGGAACCGCACCGTGCCGGCGGGGGCGCGGGTGATGTTCACGCCGATGAAGCCCGACGGGTCCGGCGTCGCGGGGGAGACGGAGGTCTTCGCCTCCGGCTGGCTCGACGACGACACGGGCGAGTACTACGGCCGGATCGTGGACGTGGCCCAGCTTCCCGACGGCTCGCTCCTGGTCAGCGACGACACGGCGGGCGCCATCTACCGCATCGCCTTCGCTGCGCCGTGAGGGGGCGCGGCCGGATCGCCGCCGGGTTCCTCGCCGCGACCGTCCTCTGGGCGGTCGCGGTTCCCGTGGCGGCACAGGGGGATCCCGATGGGGACTGGCGCGAGGGACGGCGTCTCGCCATCCGCTCCTGCCAGGCCTGCCACGGCATGGACGGCCTGTCGAAGCTGCCCGGCGCACCGCACGTCGCCGCCCAGCCGCATTCCTACCTGATCGACCAGATGCGGGCGTTCCGTGACGGTCAGCGGCACAACGAGGTCATGTCGATCGCCGTCCGCGACCTGACCGACCGGGAGATCGTGGACATCGCCGCCTACTATGCGGCCATCGAGATCGAGGTGGTCCGGATACCGGGGCGGAACTGACCCGCGACCGCGGACGCGCCCATGCCCGATGCGATCGCTCCCCGGTGGGCGTGCGCACCGACGACGGAACCCGACACCGCACCTGTTGATGGGCTTCGGGCGCAATGGCAGCGATGCTCCACCGTCCGGCCGGATCGAGGCCGTTTCGAACGCCGGGACATCGTCACGCCGTGCGGATGGTTGCCGGTAACTGGCAACGGCTGTCCGGGACCCGGGCATCCGGGCGTTTCGGAGGGTCGCGTCGTGTCCGGGCACGCCCTGTCATGCGGGCGAGTTCAACAGGATCGTCGACGTCGACGAATATCCGGTCGCCGACGGCACCCGTCTCGACGCGCCCATGGTGCGGGACCTCTTCGGCTGGTGGTCGTCGGTGAACGGGGGACAGCCGCCGATCCGGCGACTGTTCGACGTCATCGCGCATCGCCTGCCCGTCGCCAACCTGTTCCTCGTCGAGCGCCGGGGCGACGGCTTCGCCTACCGGGTGCGCGGCGAGGAGGTGCTGCGGCGTCTGGGCGGAAGCGCCCGCGGGCCGGGCGTCGCCGCGCGTCTGCCGCGAGACTGCCGCCGTCTCCTCGACGACGACGTCCGGCACGAGATGGCCTTCCCGGACCGCCCCGTCGCCTGACCGGTTCGCCCGATCCCCCACCCGGGCCCGCCGCCCCTTGCGGCGGGCGATCCGGGGGGTATCCTTGCGCGCATGCCCCGATCGATCCCCCGCGCATGACCGGCGCGTCCGGCGCCCGCGCCGTCCCCGCCTGGGTCGGCGCGCTGCTTGCGACGTTCGTCATGCAGACGGTCGCCGCGTTCCTGTCCCGGGCCTTGCCCGTCCTCGGCCCCGCGCTGACCGACCGGGCGGGCGTGCCGGCGGAGTGGATCGGGCATCTGTCGTCGGCGGTGTCGGCGGGAACCGTCTGGTTCCTCTTGGGCGGCAACTCGTTGCTGCCCCGCTTCGGTCCCGTCCGCCTCCTTCAGGCGGGAACGCTGGTCGCGGCCGCGGCCGTGGTCCTCGCCGCCTGGGGAAGCTGGCCGGCGCTGCTCCTCGCCTCGCTGCTCATCGGGATCGGCTACGGCCCGTCGCCGCCGGCGGGAAGCGACATCCTCGCCCGCCATGCCCCGCCCCGGCATCGCGGGCTGATCTTTTCGGTCAAGCAGGCCGGTGTGCCGCTCGGCGGCGCACTCGTCGGCCTGATGGTGCCGCCGCTCTTCCTGGCATTCGGCGTGCCGGTGGCCCTGACGGCGGTCGCGTTCGTCGCGCTCCTCGCGGTCGTCGCGGTGCAGCCCCTGCGCGCCGGGATCGATGCCGACCGCGACCCCCGCCGGCCGGCCCGGTTCCGCGACTTCCTGGCGCCCCGCAGCCTCGTCGAGCCGGTCGCGGCGATGCGGCTCTCGCCGCTCATGCCCGTCCTCACCTATGCCGGTGGCTGCTTCGCAGTGGCTCAAGGCATCCTCTTCGCCTTCTTCGTCACCTATGCGACCGAGGCCGTGGGCCTCTCCTTCACCGAGGCGGGGCTCGCCTTCGCCGTCCTTCAGGCCGTCGGCGTGGTGTCGCGGGTGGTGATGGGCTGGGTGGCGGACCGGCTCGGCTCGGCCCTTCTGACGCTGGTGATCCTCGCCGGCACCTCGTCGGTCGCCACCGCGTCGCTGGCCTTCCTCGACGCGTCGTGGCCCGCATGGATCCTGCTGCCGGCCTGCGGGCTGATCGGCATCGCCATCGCCAGCTGGAACGGGGTGATCCTGGCCGAGGTGGCGCATCAGGCGCCGCCGGGCCGGGCAGGGCCCGCGACCGCGGGCGCCACGGTCTTCACCTTCATCGGCTACGTCGTCGGCCCGTCGGCCTTCGCGCTCCTGGTGCAGGCCACCGGCGACTGGCGGCTGTCCCACCTGCTGGTGGCGCTCGCCCCGGCCAGCGCCGGTGTCGCCCTGTTCCTCGCCCTGCGCGCGGGGCGGGGCCGCTAGACCGTCATCTGCGCCCCGATCTCGACCGCGCGGGCGGTGGGGATGTGGAAGTAGTGGGTGGCGTCGGACGCATTGTTGGCGAGGAAGATGTAGAGGTTGTCCTGCCAGACCGGCATGCCGCTCTGGGCCGAGGCGCGGATCGACCGGCGGGAGAGGAAGAACGACGTCGACATGATGTCGAACTTCCAGCCGAGCTTCTTCGATCGGGCCAGCGTCATCGGCACGTTCGGCTCCTCCATGAAGCCGAAGGTCATCGTCATGCGCGAGAAGTCGTCGTTGATGCGCTCCACGACCAGCCGCTCCTCGTCCTCCAGCCGCGGCTGCGGGAGGATGCGGACGGTCAGGATCACGTTGCGCTCGTGCAGGACCTTGTAGTGCTTCAGGCTGTGGAGCAGCGCCTGGGGCGCCGTCTCCGGATCGCTGGTGAGGAAGATCGCGGTGCCCGCCACCCGCTGGCGCGGCGAACGGTCGAGGCTCGCGATCAGCTCGTCGAGCCGCATGTCGTTCTTGCGGGTCTTCTCGAACAGGATCGCGGTGCCGCGCACCCAGGTGCGCATCATGACAACGATCAGCAGGCCGAACAGCAGGGGCACGTAGCCGCCCTCGAACAGCTTCAGCAGGTTCGCGCTGAAGAAGATCAGGTCGATCGCCAGCAGCGGCCCGATGATCGCGGCCGCCAGCGCCCAGTGCAGCTTCCACGCCCGGTGGACGACGATGAAGGCGAGGCACGCCGTCACCACCATCGTGCCCGTCACCGCGATGCCGTAGGCGGTGGCCAGCCGGCTCGACGACCCGAACAGGAGGACGAGCAGGATCACGCCCAGCGCCAGCAGCAGGTTGACCTGCGGCATGTAGATCTGGCCCTCGCTCGCCGCCGAGGTGTGCCGGACCTCCAGGCGGGGGAGCAGACGGAGCTGGATCGCCTGGCGGGTCAGCGAATAGGCGCCGGTGATGACCGCCTGGCTGGCGATCACCGTCGCCAGCGTCGCCAGGATGACCACCGGCAGCAGCGCCCAATCGGGGAACAGCAGGAAGAACGGGCTCTCCAGCGCCTCGGGGTGTGCCAGCACCAGCGCGCCCTGGCCGAGATAGTTGAGGGCCAGCGCCGGGAACACGATCACGGTCCAGGCGAGGCGGATCGGCTTGCGCCCGAAATGGCCGAGGTCTGCGTAGAGCGCCTCGGCCCCCGTCACGGCCAGGAACACCGCGCCGACGGCGACGAGACCGACGATGCCGTTGCCCATCAGGAAGGTGGCCGCCCAGCGCGGATCGACCGCCAGCAGGATCCCCGGGTCGTCGGAGATGTGGAAGGCGCCACCCAGCCCCATCACCACGAACCAGACCAGCGTGATCGGGCCGAACCACCGGGCCATCACCGCCGTGCCGCGCGACTGCACCAGGAACAGCGCGACGATGATCGCGATGGTGATCGGCAGCACGTAGCGCTCGAAGGCCGGCGTCACGAGCTTCAGTCCCTCGACCGCCGAGAGAACGGAGATCGCCGGCGTGATCAGCGCGTCGCCGTAGAAGAGCGCGGCGCCGATCGTCCCGAGCAGGAAGATGGCCGGGCTCGATCGCCCCATCGCCCGCTGCGCAAGGGCCATCAGCGACAGCGTCCCGCCCTCGCCGTCGTTGTCGGCCATGAGGAGAAGGACGACGTACTTGATCGTCACGATGATCGTGAGCGCCCAAAGGATCAACGAGACGACGCCGAGCACGTCGGCCCGCTCGATCCCGCCGTGCGCCACGTTCGCGGCGTTCAGCGCCTCGCGCAGCGCGTAGAGCGGGCTGGTGCCGATGTCGCCGTAGACGACCCCGACCGACCCCAGCGTGAGCGTCCAGAGACCCGGGCGACCCTGCTGCGCGTGACCCGCTTCGTCCTGCCGCATGCGGCCGAGATCCTGTCGATCGCGGTCCGCCGGACCGCACATGTGCGAGGAGAGTGTCTTTACGCGTTGCCAGGGGAAAGCGGAACGCCCTTTTTTGCACCGCAAAAGGTCCGCCCGGCTCCGTTGACCGCGCCGCCGCCGGTCTGTAACGTTCGCAAAGCAAACGTTTGGGCGTTAATCGCACAAACGACGGCGAGGGATCACCCGCCACGAAGGGGAAGACGAATGGCCCGGTTCACGACGCTGGCCGATGCGGTCGCCGAGACCGTGCGCGACGGCGACACGGTCGCGATGGAAGGCTTCACGCACCTCATCCCCTACGCGGCCGGTCACGAGGTGATCCGCCAGGGGCGGCGCGACCTGACGCTGATCCGGATGACGCCCGACATCCTGTACGACCAGATGATCGGCATGGGGTGTGCTGCGAAGCTGAAGTTCTCCTGGGGCGGGAACCCGGGCGTCGGCTCGCTCCACCGCATGCGCGACGCGGTCGAGAACGCCTGGCCGCGCCCGCTCGACCTCGAGGAGCACAGCCACGCCGCCATGGCCAACGCCTACGAGGCGGGGGCCGCGAACCTGCCCTTCGCCGCGTTCCGCGGCTATGTCGGTGCGGACCTGCCGAAGGTGAACCCGAACATCCGCTCGGTCACCTGTCCCTTCACCGGCGAGGTGCTCGCCGCCGTTCCGGCGATCCGGCCCGACGTGGCGATCATCCACGCCCTGCGCGCCGACCGGGAAGGGAACGTGATGCTGGAGGGCATCGTCGGCGTGCAGAAGGAGGCGGTGCTGGCCGCGAAGCGCTCGATCGTCACGGTCGAGGAGATCGTCGACGATTTCGGCCCCCGCAACGCCAACGCCGTCATCCTGCCGTCGTGGACGGTCGGTGCCATCGTCGCGGTGCCGGGCGGGGCGTTCCCCTCCTACGCGCACGGCTGTTACAAGCGGAACAACGCCTTCTACATCGCCTGGGACCCCATCGCGCGGGAGCGCGACACCTTCCTCGCCTGGATGAAGGCGAACGTGCTCGAAGGGCGGCCGGAGGATTTCGCCGCCCGCGCCCGCCGCCCCACGGCGGCCTGAGGGAGGAGCGACCCATGACGGCCCCCATCCGCGACGGCGCCCGCGCCTTCACCCCGACCGAGATGATGACCGTGGCGGCCTCGCGCGCGCTGACCAGCCGCGACGTCTGCTTCGTCGGCATCGGCGCGCCGTCGGCCGCCTGCAACCTCGCGCGCCTGACCCACGCGCCCGGCGTCACCCTCATTTACGAAAGCGGCACGATCGGCACCCGGCCGGACGTGCTGCCGCTGTCGATCGGCGACGGCGAACTCTGCGACACCGCGCTGACCACCGTATCGGTGCCCGAGATGTTCCGCTATTGGCTCCAGGGCGGGCGCATCACGGTGGGCTTCCTGGGGGGCGCGCAGATCGACCGGTTCGCCAACCTCAACACCACCGTCGTCGGCGACTATGCGAAACCGAAGGTCCGGCTGCCCGGCGGTGGCGGTGCGCCCGAGATCGCGACCCATTGCCAGGAGGTGTTCATCACCATGGCGATGGGCGCCCGCGCCTTCGTCGACCGTCTCCCCTTCGTCACCTCGCTC
>JBIJED010000542.1:0-2852 GCA_044343785.1 Azospirillales bacterium
TCCCGCGTGTACTTGACCGCGTTGTCCACGAGGTTCTGGAACACCTGGGCGAGCTGGTCGGCGTCGCCCTGCACGTCGGGCACCCGCTCGGGCGCCTCGATCCGGATCCGCACCCGCCGCGCGGCGGCGCGCAGTTCGAGGGTCGCGGCGACGGTGCGCACGATCTCGCCGACGTTCGCCGCGGCCGCGGGGGGCGTCCGCTCGTCCTGCTCGATCCGGGAGAGCGAGAGGAGGTCGTTCACCAGCCGCGACATGCGGCCCGCCTGGTCCTGCATGATGGCGAGGAACCGGTCCCGCGCGTCCGCGTCGTCGCGGGCGGCCCCCCGCAGCGTCTCGATGAAGCCGAGAAGGGCCGCGAGCGGCGTCCTCAGCTCGTGGCTCGCGTTCGCGACGAAGTCGGCTCGCATCTGGTCCGATCGCTTGATCGCGCTGATGTCGTGCAGCGTGACGATCACGCTCGCCTCGGCAGCGTCGCCGTCCGGCACGGCGGCGTCCGGGCGGAAGGGGATCACCCGCGCCTCGAAGGTCGTCTCCACCGGCACCGGCACCATGAATTCCAGCGTCCGTGGCGGCCCGCCGGCGAGGACCTGGTCGACGGCGTCCAGGAGCTGCGGGTTCCGCAGGGTCGCCGCGAGGTCGCGACCGTCCAGCCGGTCGCCGAGCAGGTCTCGCGCGGCCGCGTTGGCCCGCCGGACCTGACGGTCGGATCCCAGCAGGAGCAGCGGGTCGTGCAGCGCCTCGAGGATCGCCTCCAGCGCCGCGCGCTGGACCAGCACCGCGCCCTGGCGCCGACGCCAGCCGCGCTCCGCCCGGGCGAGGGCGATGGCCGCGCGCCGGCCCAGCATGGTGTCGGCCTCGACCGGGATCGCCTCGCCGGTCCCCTCGGCGACCACGGCGGCACGCGCCTCGATCGCCGCGACGTCGGCGCGCTGGAGTTCGAACCCGAGGAAGGCCGCCAGCAGGACCGCCGCGACCGCCGCGACCGCGAACCCGGCCGGCACGACGCCGAGACCGACCAGCATCGCCAGGACGAGCCCCCCGACGGCGAGGCCGATCATCACGGCCGGGAACAGGCGTCGGATCGGCGGGGGGATCAGGGACATGGGACGGGGTTCGCGTCGGTACGTGGGTCGTTCCCCTGATTACACCCGCGACGGCGCCCCTGTGCCGCCGTCACCAAAAATTCATGATCGCGGCCGCGTCAGGAGCCGCGGGCCCCGGCGACGGTCTCGCCGGCCGCCAGCGCAGCCGCGGTCACCAGATCGGAGACCGTCGCCCCCATCTGGACGATCTGCACCGGGAGCTGGAGGCCGACCAGTAGCGGGCCGATCACCGTGGCGCCCGTGTGCTGGAGGAGCTTCGCCCCGATGTTCGCCGACTGGAGCCCCGGCATCAGCAGCACGTTCGCCGGCCCGGTGAGGCGGCAGAACGGATAGAGGCGGCGCATCAGCCCGTGGTCGAGCGCCACGTCGACCGCCATCTCGCCGTCGTACTCGAAATCCACCTCGCGGGCGTCGAGGAATTCCACCGCCTCGCGGACGACCCGCGTGGTCTCCCGCATCGGCTGGCCGAAGGTGGAGTAGGAGACGAAGGCGACCCGCGGCTCGTGCCCCATGCTGCGCGCCTTGGCCGCCGCCTGCACGGCGATGTCGGCCAGCTGTTCCGACGTCGGACGCTCGGTGACCAGCGTGTCGGCCAGGAACAGCGTGCGCCCCCGCGCGACGACGAGGCTGACGCCGAAGACCCGGCGCCCCGGCTTGGGATCGACCACGAGGCGGATGCCGTCGAAGGTGTCGGCGAAACGGCGCGTCAGGCCGGTCACCATCGCGTCCGCGTCGCCCTGCGCCACCATCAGCGCGCCGAACACGTTGCGGTCCTGGTTCACGAGGCGCTGGCAGTCGCGGTGCAGCAGGCCGCGGCGCTGCATGCGGCGGTAGAGGTGGTCGGAATAGCGCGCGTTCTTGTCGGACTTGCGCGCGTTGTGGATCTCGAGGTCCTCCGCCCCGGCGAGGCCCAGCGCCGCGATGCGTTCGCGGATCATGTTCTCCCGCCCGATCAGCACCGGCGTGCCGTAGCCCTCGGCGCGGAAGGCGATGGCGGCGCGGATCGCGCGTTCCTCCTCGCCCTCGGCGAAGACGACGCGGCGGGGGTTCGCCTTCACCGCCTCGGTGATGAGCTGGAGCGTATCGCCGGTCACGTCGAGCCGGCTGCGCAGCGACCGGCGGTAGGCGGCCATGTCGGCGATCGGCTTTCGCGCCACGCCGGACGCCATGGCCGCCGCCGCGACCGCGGCCGGGATGCGCACGATCAGGCGCGGATCGAAGGGCACGGGGATGATGTAGTCCGGCCCGTAGCGCAGGCGCCGGCCGGCATAGGCGGCGTCCACCTCGTCCGGCACGTCCTCGCGGGCGAGCTGGGCCAGCGCCTCGGCGGCGGCGATCTTCATCGCCTCGTCGATGGTGGTCGCGCGCACGTCGAGGGCGCCGCGGAAGATGTAGGGGAAGCCCAGGACGTTGTTGACCTGGTTGGGATAGTCCGACCGCCCGGTCGCGACGATGGCGTCGCCGCGCACGGCGCGCACCTCCTCCGGCGTGATCTCGGGATCGGGGTTGGCCAGCGCGAAGATGATGGGCTTCGCCGCCATGGAGGCGACCATCGCCGGCGTCATCGCCCCCTTCACCGAGAGCCCGACGAAGACGTCGGCCCCGCGCACGGCGTCGGCCAGCGTGCGCGCGTCGGTCGTGACGGCGTGGGCGGACTTCCACTGGTTCATGCCCTCCGTCCGGCCGCGCCAGACCACGCCCTTGGTGTCGCAGAGCGTGATGTTGGCGGCCGGGAGGCCCATCGACCGG
>JBIJED010000337.1:0-4351 GCA_044343785.1 Azospirillales bacterium
GTTGATCCAGCGCGCGCGGGCCCTGTTGTCCGTGTACGAGGACATGGCCGAGCTGGTCCGCCTCGGGGCCTATCGGCGTGGGACCGACCCCCAGGTCGACGAGGCGATCCAGTACCAGCCCGCTCTCGACGCCTTCCTGAACCAGAACAAGCGCGATCATACGGATCTTGCCGGCGGCTATGCCGGCCTCGCCAAGGTCCTCGGCGTTCCCTGGCCGCAATGACGTCGCCGTCTCGCGTTGAAGGGACCGTGGCGGCGTGAGCGACCTGAAGCCGCTGATCCGGCTCACCAAGTTCCGGCTCGACGACATGCGCCGACTGCTGGCGCAGCTGCACGCCGAGTCCGACATGCTGCGCCGCGCCATCGCCGCGCACGACGCCGAGGTGGTCCGCGAACGGGAGGTGGCGCGCGAGAACCCGGAATCCCGCCTCGTCTTCGGCGCCTATCTGCGGCGCATGAGCGACCGCCGCGACCAGCTGATGGCCGCGGTGCGCGACGTGGAGATCCGGATCGCCACCGCGACCGACGAACTGGCCGAGATCTTCATGGAGCAGAAGCGGCTGGAGATCGTGGAGCAGAACCGGATCGACGAGGAGCGCCGGGAGATCGCCCGCAAGGAGACCCAGGTGCTCGACGAGACCGGGGCGATCGCCCACCTGCGCCGGAAGGCCGGCCGGATCTGACGTCGATCAGGCCACCACGCCGCGTCCCGACACGGCGGGGACGGGCAGGGGCACCCACGAGGCCCCCCGTCCGGACTGGAAGCCGAGATCGCCGGCCAGCCGCAGGTCGGCCAGGGCTCCGGCGTAGATCAGCCGCAGCTCGGTCCGCAGGGCCTCGGGCAGGGCGTCCCGGCTCCGGACGATGAGGTCGAGCCGCTTCGGGCGCACGAGGCCGTCGAGCTGGAGCGGTCCGAGCCGGCTGAGATTCACGTCGACCAGGAAACGTGTTCCGCCGCCGCGGCGCTCGGCCGCCTCCACCTCGCCCTCCTCGTCGTCCTCCCGGCGTCGGACGCGGACGACCACCCGATCCATCATGCCGCCGTGGAGGAGGGGGAGGGGGTAGGTCCGCCATTCGCCGCCGGCACCCTCCGCCTGGCGCTGGAGCCCGCGCAGATCCTCGGCGAGGCGGTCCACCAACTCCCCCCGGCCGGCGGCCTCGAGCGCACGCGCGCCGCGGTCGCCGATCCACGCCCGCGGATCGACGCCGCTGCGCACGATCCCCATGAACAGGGCCATGTTGGTCGCAAGGCGGGCGTTGACCTGCGGAAGGATGGCTGAGGTCACCGCCCGTGCGGACTGCGGATCGGACTGCGCCAGCGCGTCGAGTGCGTGCTGCAGGGCCGGCCAGTCCCGCGAACCCATCGGATCGAGCGGGGCGAGCCGCGGCAGCGTCGTGGGTGCGGGCGGCGGCAGGGCTTCGAGCGTCAGCCGGGTTCCCGCCGGCAGGCCGGGATGGGCCTGGAGCACGAGGAGGCCGCGGTCTGTCGCGACCACGGGCTGTCCGCCGACCTGCGCCCCCGTCACCGTGGCGACCGTGACCGGTCCGCCGCCGACCGGTGCCCGCGCCGGACCGTCGCCAACCGACAGCACGCGAAGGGTGCCGATCCCGGCCGGGCCGACGATCGAGCCTTCGCCCGAGGTCGGGGAGGCGGAACCGCCCGTCGCCGAACCCGCCGCGGCGACACCGGCTGCCACCTGACCCGCAACCCCGTGTCCCGGAAGCGCCTGTCCTGCGCCCATCCCTCCGGCGATCGGTGTCCCGGCGAGGGGCCCCGCCCCCATCGGCGCGCCGGCCACGGACGCAGGGAGCATCGCGATTCCGACCTGGCCGGACGAGACCCGAGGAAGCGACCCGAGCGGCCCCGCACCGGCGAGGCCGCCGAGGCCCGCCTGCATCGAGGATCCCACGCCAGCCGGCCCGACCGGTGGCACCGCCGCCCCCGGCATCGCTGGCAGGGCCGTTGCGGCGCCCGGCATCGCCGCGAGGGCCTGAGCCCGCACCGACATGCCGGGAAGGAGAATGGCGAGCGCCGGCGGGGGCACGACGCCGCCGACCGGCACGGCGACCGAGGGAAGGGCAGGGGCCGGCGCCCCCGCCGTCGCGAGCACGACGGTGGTCGCCGGGGAGAGCGGCTGCGCGGTGGCCACGGCCGCGGCGGGCGGTGCTGCGGCCGGAAGCGCCGTCGGCGGAAGCTGCACCGTCGCCTGCGTCGGCGGCCGGCCCGGCGGAAGCTGCACGGTGACGGGCCCCGTCGGGAGCGGCGTCTCCGTCCGCACCACCACTTCGCCGGCGGCGGTCCGGATCCGGCTCACGGCACCACCCTCGGGGCTCGGTCGGCTCTCGACCACGGTGCCGGTCACGGCGACGGGACGTTGCACGTCCGACAGTCGGGGCGGGAGGCTCTCCACCCCCGCCTCGACCGGAACCGGCGATGCGCCTGACGCGGCCGCGGGCGTCGGCGCCTGTCCGGACGGCGGGACGACGCCGGTCATGGCCGGCGATCAGCCCGTCGCCAGAAGCCGCCCGGCGATCGCGTCGACGTCGACAGCGGCATCGGCGCCGGGCGACTTGAGGAAGAGCGACGACTGCGTCCTGATCGCCTCGCGCACCCGCCCGTCGCGCCGGATGATCCCGGCCAGCGGCGGCTGGACCTTGAGGAAGCTGTTGCAGGCCTCGGCCAGCGTGCGGTACGTGCGCTCGCCGTCCGCGACGTTGGCCGCCATGTTGACCACGATGCGGATGTCGGTGCCGGGGTGCGCGGCGAGCGTCATCTTGATGTAGGCATAGGCATCGGTGATCGCAGTCGGCTCGTCGTTGGTCACGACGAGGACGATCCCGGCGAGCTGGCTCAACTGGCGTACGGTCCGGTCGACGCCGGCGCCCAGATCGACGATCACGAGGTCGTAGCGGTTCGCGTACCGCACCAGCTCCGCGCGCAGTTCGGTCAGCTGCGAGGGTGGCAGGCTCGACAGCGCGGCCGACCCGGAGCGGCCGGCGACGATGTCGAAGCCGCCCTCGTAGCGCGTGGTCGCACCCTGCAGCGTGGCCCGACCCTCGATCACGGCGCCGAGGTCGTGCTTGGGCATCAGGCCCAGCTGGATGTCGACGTTGGCGAGGCCGAGATCGCCGTCGAACAGCAGCACCGCCCGGTTCCGCCTGGCGACGGCATGGGCCAGCGTGATCGCGAACCACGTCTTGCCGACGCCGCCCTTGCCGCTGGCGACGGCCACGATGCTGCGCCGGGGCGCGATGTCGGGTGCGGTGGACGAGAGATCGCCGGTCATTTCCGGGCTTCCTGTGCCTTGTGTGCGTCGGCGCCGCCCTCGAGCTGCGGCAGGATCATCTGCGCGAGCGAAACCGGGGCGAGGGCCTTGAGACCCGCCGCGACCTTCGCCGTCTCGCTGATGTCGCAGAACGCCATCTCGGTGTCGTGCGCGGCGCCGATCAGCCCGCCGAAGCGGCGGCTCGTGTCGACGCGGGTGAGGAGCAGGCGTTTGGCGCCGAGATCCTGGAACGCCTTGGCGATCTCGATCGTCTCGAGCGCGTCGCCACCCGCCGGGAGGACCAGCACGGGATCGACGGGGGCCGCCTGGAGGAAGCTCCGCAGCTCCCGCATGTCGTCGATGTCGTAGGGATTGCGCCCGGCGGTGTCGATCCAGACCTGGTCGCACCCGCGATGGACCGTGAGGCTGTCCGCAAGGGTGCCCGGATCCTCGACCGTGATCAGGTTCACCTTCAGCAGGCGCGCGAAGCTCGCGAGCTGCTCGATGCCGCCCGCCCGGACGGTATCGGTCGTGATGAGCCCGACCTTCAGCCCGGCGACCACGGCACGCGTCGCCAGCTTGGCGATCGCCAGCGTCTTGCCCGATCCCGGCGGTCCGATGAAAGCGATGGGCGTCTTCAGCCTGCCGGTGGGAAGGGGCTCGAACCTGAACATGCCCGACAGGCCGGCGGCCAGCGCCACGATCGGGTCGGTGGCCGACAGCCCTTCGATCGACTTGATCAGCTTTTCCGCGATCCGCGCGGGAACGCCGGTCTTGTAAAGGCCGTCGCTCACCTCCTCGACCACGTCGGCGGGCAGTGCCGCCGGCGGCGGGGCCGTGTCGCGAACGGAGGCCACGGCCTCCGACAGCATGGCCAGCGTCTCCGCCTGTTCGTCGCGGTTCTGGGGCGGGGGAGCCTTGGGTTGGATCTGCCCCGGCCGCCCTTCCTCGACCGCGGCCGTGACGCGGACGCCGTCCGCCTCCTCGCGGGTCGCGACGATGATCGCGTCGTCGCCCAGGATGGAGCGGACCAGATCCATGGCGTCCGCCATGGTCGGTGCATAGAAGCTCTTGAGTCGCATCGC
>JBIJED010000196.1:0-5733 GCA_044343785.1 Azospirillales bacterium
CTTGATCTTCGCTTTCGGGTGGATCTCGTTCTGGGACATCACGACGGTCTGCGGACGGAACCGTTCCACGATCGACCTCACATAGGCACGGATTCCCGGCGATGTGAGAAGGACCGGGCTTTCACCCATCATCGCATACTTCTCGAAATTCGTACGCACGGCGGTGATGAACTGCTGGAGACGAGACGGTGACATGGAAAGCTGGCGGTCGTCGCCGTCGCCCACGATCGCCTCGGTGAACGCCTGTTCCCACTCCGGCGAGAGGGTGATGAGCGGCACGAACCCGTTCGGCCCGGTGTTCGCGTCCGAGATCTGCCGCGCGAGCCGCGCGCGGACGTGTTCGGTGATCGCGCTGATGTTGCGGGTGAAGGTCGTCGCCTCGGCGATGCCCTCAAGGATGGTGGGCAGGTCGCGGACCGAGACCCGCTCGGACAGCAGGTTCTGGATCACCCGCTGCAGGCCGCCAACGGTGATCTGCGTCGGGATCACGTCGGCGACGAGCTTCTGGTGCGCCCTGTCGAGCTCGTCGAGGAGCTTCTGTGTCTCCGAATAGGAAAGCAGCTCCGCCATGTGGTCCTTCACGACCTCGGTCAGGTGCGTGACGACCACGGTCGGCGCGTCGACGACGGTGTAGCCCTTGAACAGCCCTTCCTCGCGGTAGGAATTCTCGACCCACATGGCCGGGAGGCCGAAGGTCGGCTCGGTCGTCCGCTCGCCGGGAAGCTGGATCGGCTCGCCGCGCGGGTCCATCACGAGCAGGTTGTTCGGCCGGATGTCGCCGCGCCCGCTCTCGATCTCCTTGATGCGGATGACGTAGGTGTTGGGCGGGAGCTGCAGATTGTCCTGGATCCGTACGGAGGGCAGCACGAAGCCGATCTCGCTCGCGAGCTGGCGTCGAAGCGCCTTGATCTGGTCGGTCAGCCGCGTACCCTGCTCGCTGTTGATGAGCGCGAGCAGCCCAAAGCCGAGTTCCATGCGAACGAGGTCGATCGCGAGCGCGGTGCCGATCGGCTCGTCCGCGACGGGTGGCGGCCGGTTCTCCAGCATCAGCATCTCGGCGTCCTTCTTCGCCCTGTCCTCCCGCATCCGCGGCAGCTTGTAGGCGAAGTAGCCGGTCACCCCGGCCAGCGCCAGGAACGGGAGCATCGGCATTCCCGGCAGAAGCGCCAGCGCGACCATGAGCGCCGACGACAGTCCGAGGCCGGCCGGATAGCCCGACAGCTGCCCGAAGACCGCCTTGTCCGTGCCGCCCTCGATGCCGGCCTTCGTGACCATGATGCCGGCGGCGACCGAGACGATCAGCGCAGGGATCTGGGAGACGAGGCCGTCGCCGACCGTCAACCGCGTGAAGGAGTCGGCGGCGGCCGTGAACGTCATGCCCTGCTGCCAGATGCCGACGATCATGCCGACGATGACGTTGATCAGGGTGATGATGAGGCCGGCGATCGCGTCACCGCGCACGAACTTCGACGCACCGTCCATCGCACCGAAGAAGGACGCGGTCTCGTCGAGTTCCTGGCGCCGCTTGCGCGCCTCCGTCTCGTCGATCAGCCCGGCCGAGAGGTCGGCGTCGATGGCCATCTGCTTGCCGGGCATGGCGTCGAGGGCGAAACGCGCCGCCACTTCGGCGATGCGCCCCGAGCCTTTCGTGATGACCACGAAGTTCACGAGGGTCAGGATCGCGAACACCGTGATGCCGATCACGAAGTTCCCGCTCATCACGAATCCGGCGAAGGCCTTGATGATGGCGCCCGCCGCCGCGTCGCCCTCGTGCCCGTGTGAGAGGATGAGGCGGGTCGAGGCGAGGTTCAGCGACAGCCGCAAAAGCGTCGAGATCAGCAGGATCGTCGGGAACGAGCTGAACTCGAGCGGCTTCTGGATGAAGATCGCCGTCATCAGGATCATGACGGAGAAGGTGATCGAGATGGCCAGCCCGATGTCGAGCAGCCACGTCGGCATCGGCAGGATGAGGCAGACCAGGATGACGACGATGCCGAGCGCCATCGCGACCTCCCCGCGCATCGCGCTGGCGCGCGTCGTGCGGTAGAGGCCCATGAAGTCGAACGGGATGCGCCCCGGCGTTGTCTGCTCCGTCATCGTCGTCGATCCTCAGGGGTCGGCGTGTCAGGCGACGGCGTTGTCCAGCTCGCCCTGACCGGGCGGCGGGATCGGCACCCCCTCCTCGCTGTACTGCTTCAGCTTGTTGCGCAGCGTCCGGATCGAGATGCCGAGGATGTTCGCGGCGTGGGTGCGGTTGCCGAGGCAATGGTTCAACGTCTCGATGATCAGGTCGCGCTCGACGTCGGCGACCGTCCGGCCGACGAGTTGCGCCGCCGGGCTGTTCGCCGCCCCGCGCAGGCTGTCGATCGCGCCCGCGGCCTCGTTGGCCGGCGTCGGGGCGCCGGCCGCCGTGGTCACCGCGGCGGCGACGTTCGTCACGATCGTCGCGGGATCGGGAACGAGGGACTGCCCGGCCAGGATGACGGCCTCCGGCTCGATCACCGGGCCGCGCGCCAGGAGGACGGCACGGTGCATCGTGTTCTCGAGTTCGCGGACGTTGCCCCTCCAGTGATGGGACAGGAGCTTGGCCCGCGCGGCCGGCGAAAGCGTGCGCTCGTCGACGCCGTTCAGCTCCGCATACTTCCGCACGAAATGGTCGGCGAGCAGCGAGACGTCGTTCGGCCGCTGGCGGAGCGGCGGAAGCTGGAGATTGACGACGTTGAGACGGAAGTAGAGGTCCTCCCGGAACTGACCGTCGCGCACCGCCTGTTCGAGGTTGCGGTTCGACGTGGCGATCAGGCGGAGGTTCACCTTGACCGGGTCCGATCCGCCGACCCGGTCGATCTCCCGCTCCTGGATCGCCCGCAGCATCTTCGCCTGAAGGCGGATGTCCATTTCGCTGATCTCGTCGAGCAGCAGCGTGCCGCCGTTCGCCTCCTCGAACTTGCCGACGCGCCGGGCCACCGCACCGGTGAAGGCCCCCTTCTCGTGGCCGAAGAGCTCCGACTCCAGGAGGTTGTCCGGAATCGCCGCGCAGTTCACGGACACGAACTTCTCGGTCGATCGGCGGCTCTTGCGATGGATGTAGCGCGCCATGACCTCCTTGCCGGTCCCGCTTTCGCCGGTGATCATCACCGTCGCGTCCGATGGGGAGATCTGGTCGGCCAGCCGCAGAACGGACTGCATCGCCGGATCGGCGCTGACGAACTGCGTCGTCTCCTCCGCCACCGCCTCGAGGACCGCCGCGATCAGCTGGGCATCCGGGGGCAGGGGGATGTATTCCTTGGCGCCCGCACGGATGGCCCGGACGGCGGCCTGCGCGTCGGTCCCGACGCCGCAGGCGACCACCGTGACGTGGATGCGCTCGGCCTTCAGCTGCTCGATCATGCGGCCGACGTCCAGCTTGACGTCGATCATCACGAGATCGGCGCCCTGGCCGTTCCGCAGCGCGTTCATCGCGCGGTCGATCGTCTCGCAATGCGCCACCTTCGCGCCCCGCTCGATGGCGATCTTGCCGGCGGCGGTGATGTGCCCCTCGAGGGACCCGACGATGAGCAGGCGCATGGCGGCGCTCCCGGTTGACTCGGCTTCAGGACCGATCGGCCTTGATGATTTCCGTCATGGTGATGCCGAGCCGATCCTCGACGACCACGACTTCACCGCGGGCGACGAGGCGGTTGTTCACGTAGATGTCGATGGCCTCGCCGACCTTCCGGTCGAGTTCGACCACCGCACCCCGTCCCAGTTTCAGCAGCTGGCTGACCTTCATGGTCGACTTGCCCAGGACCGCGGAAATCTGGACAGGGATGTCGTAGACGGCCTCCAGGTCCTTCGCCTGCTGTGGCGCCTGACCTTCGCCGCCCTCGAGCTCGTCGAGGTTGAACCCGTCGGTGTTGGACATCGATGTCCCTCGCTAGACCTGTAGATGGTTCATTCCGCGGCCAGACGCCCGGGGGCCCCGAGCGTCCGTTCCGCTGCCGCGTCCACGTCCGACCAGAAGCGCGTCGCGTCGCGTTCCGCCGACCCGTCCGACCACTCCAGCCGCGCGTCCGACGGACCGAGCGACGGATCCGGGAGGATCCGGAGGCCCGACGTCAGGCCGCGGGTCAGGGCAAGCTGTTCCAGCGGACCCGCCAGCTCCTCCGCCACCTCGGCGGCCACGCGGACCATGATCCGAGGCTCGTCCTGCAGTTCCGCGACGCAGGCGCGGATCATCGACAGGATCTCGTCGGTGCCGTGGCGCCGTGCGTATTCCGGCAGGAAGCGCCGGGCGAGGGCCAGACCGATCTCCGCCGCCGTCGACACCCGCTCGGCGCGACCGCTCTCGATGGCGTCGGCCAGCCGGCCGAGTTCCCCGGCGATCTGGTTCAGCGCCAGCGAGGCGAGCCGCTCCGTCGTCTGCTGCTCCGACGCCCGGCCCTCCGCCACGCCCTGTCCGTGTCCCTCCGCGTAGGCGCCGGCACGGGCCGCATCGAGTTCCGCCTCCGAGTAGGTGGGCTCGGGGGGGGGCTGGGGCTCCGCCATCGTCTCCTGCTCGTCGGGCTCATGGGCCACGACGGGATCGAAGGAGTATTCGAAGAGGAACTTCTTGGCGGCCGACATCGGGATCCGGGGTTCCGGTTCAATAAATCAGCTGGTCCTCGCCCTTGCCCTCGGAGAGCACGATCTCTCCGCGGGAGGCGAGGTCCTTGGCCTGTTGCACCATGTAGATCTGGGCCTCGTCCACGTCCTTCAGCCGGACCGGACCCATCGACGCCATCTCCTCACGCAGCAGCTTGGCCGCACGCTCTGCCATGTTCGTGAAGAAGAGTTCCCTGATCGTCTCCGACGCGCCCTTCAGCGCCATCGCGAGCTTGCTCTTCTCGACGTTGCGCAGCAGCACCTGCACACCCTGCGGATCGAGCTTGCCGAGGTCCTCGAAGGTGAACATGAGCGCCTTGATCCGCTCCGCGCTGTCCCGGTTCCGCTCCTCGAGGGCGGAGATGAAGCGCTGCTCGGTCTGGCGGTCGAGACTGTTGAAGATCTCGGCCATCATCTCGTGCGCATCGCGGCGGTTGGTCCGCGCGAGGTTCGACATGAACTCCGTGCGCAGCGTGCGTTCGACGTCCTCCAGGACCTCCTTCTGAACGGCCTCCATGCGCAGCATGCGCATGATGACCTCCATGGCGAAGCTCTCCGGCAAAAGGCCGAGCACGCGGGCGGCATGCTCCGGCTTGATCTTCGACAGGACGACGGCGACGGTCTGGGGATATTCGTTCTTGAGGTAGTTCGCGAGGACGACCTCGTTCACGTTGCCCAGCTTGTCCCACATCGTGCGACCGGCCGGACCACGGATCTCCTCCATGATCTGGTCGACCTTGTCGCCGTCCAGCACCTTCATCAGCAGGCGTTCGGTGCTCTCGAACGAGCCGACGAGCGAGCCGGTCGCCGACATCTGCTCGGCGAACTCGACGAACAGGCGCTCGATGATGTTCGCGCTCACCGTTCCGAGGCTGGACATGGTCTGGGAGAGTTCGCGGATCTCCTCGTCGTCCATGTGCTGGAACAGCTTGGCCGCATGTTCCTCACCGAGCGAGAGAAGGAAGATCGCCGCCTTCTCTGGGCCGGTGAGGGACCGATAGTCTTCGCGGACACGTGACGCCACGATGAAATCTCCCGCCCGGCTCGATCAGAGTTCCTGGTACATCCAGTTGCGGATGATCGCGACCGCTTCCTCCGGGTGCTTATCCACGA
>JBIJED010000543.1:0-2838 GCA_044343785.1 Azospirillales bacterium
CACCTTGATCCTGTCGGCGAGGCCGCCCATCCGGCGCATGTCCTGCTCGTCCGACATGGCGTGGATGACGGAGCCCGCGCCGAGAAACAGCAGCGCCTTGAAGAAGGCGTGCGTCATCAGGTGGAAGATCGCGGCCGAATAGGCCGACACGCCGAGCGCGAAGAACATGTAGCCGAGCTGCGACATCGTGGAATAGGCGATGACGCGCTTGATGTCGAACTGGGTGAGCCCGATCGTCGCCGCCACGAAGGCGGTGAGCGCGCCGACCACCGTCACCACCATCAGCGCCGTCGGCGCGTATTCGAAGATCGGCGACAGGCGCGCGACCATGAACACGCCCGCCGTCACCATCGTCGCCGCGTGGATCAGCGCGGAGACCGGCGTCGGCCCCTCCATCGCGTCCGGAAGCCAGGTGTGGAGCCCGAGCTGCGCCGACTTGCCCATCGCACCCATGAACAGCAGCAGGCAGGCGATGGTGAGCGCGTGGCCCTCGAACCAGAGGAAGGAGATGGTGGTCTGCGCCTGCGCCGGGGCGGCGGCGAAGATCGTGTCGAACTCGACCGATCCGAAGATGAGGAAGATGGCGAAGATACCGAGCGCGAAGCCGAAATCGCCCACCCGGTTCACGAGGAACGCCTTCATGGCCGCGTCGTTGGCCGACGGCTTCTCGTACCAGAAGTTGATCAGGAGATAGGAGGCGACGCCCACCCCTTCCCAGCCGAAGTACATCTGGACGAGGTTGTCCGACGTCACCAGCATCAGCATGAAGAAGGTGAACAGGCTGAGATAGGCGAAGAACCGCGGCTGGTGGCGGTCGTGGTGCATGTAGCCGATCGAGTACAGATGCACCATCGCCGACACGCCGTTCACCACGACCAGCATGATCGCCGTCAGCGTGTCGACCCTGAGCGCCCAGGACACCTCGAGCGCGCCGCTGTCGATCCAGGTGAACAGCTCCACCGTGCGCGGCTGGTGGAGGAACGCGACCTGCCAGAACAGGACGCAAGAGATGAGGGCCGCGACGACGACCGCGGTGCAGGTGACCACGTGCGCCCCGCGGTCGCCGATGATGCGCCCGAAGAAGCCGGCGATGAAGGCCGCCGCGAGCGGCAGGAAGACGGCTGCGATTTCCATGGCGGCGGCGTCAGCCCTTCATCAGGTTGATGTCTTCGACCGCGATCGTGCCGCGGTTGCGGAAGTAGATGACGAGGATGGCGAGGCCGATCGCCGCCTCGGCCGCGGCAACCGTCAGCACGAAGAGGGCGAAGACCTGCCCGACGAGATCGCCCAGGTGGACCGAGAAGGCGACGAGGTTGATGTTCACGGCCAAGAGGATCAGCTCGACCGACATCAGGATGACGATCACGTTCTTCCGGTTCAGGAAGATGCCGAACACGCCCAGCGTGAACAGGACCGCCGCGACGGCGAGGTAGTGACCGAGGCCGATCTCCAGCATGTCAGACGCCCCCTCGCGTCGGCACCTTGCGGACGGCGACCACCTCCTCGCGCGACCGCGAGACCTGGCGTGCGACCGACTGGCGCCGGACACCCACGCGCGACCGCAGCGTCAGCACGATCGCGCCGACCATCGCGATCAGCAGGACGATGCCCGCCGCCTGGAACAGGTAGACGAAGTCCGTGTAGATGATCCGGCCGAGCGCTTCGGTGTTGGAGACGCCCTCGGCGGTCGGCACGGGTGCCAGCGCGTTGCCGGACGCGCCCGGTGCGGACGACCAGGCTCCGAAGACGACGAGCAGTTCCGCGATCAGGATGACGCCGACGAGGAGGCCGACCGGGAGGTGATTCATCACCTGTCCGCGAAGTTCCGCGAAGTCGATGTCGAGCATCATCACTACGAACAGGAACAGAACCGCGACCGCGCCGACGTAGACGATGACCAGGATCATCGCCACGAACTCGGCCCCGATCAGCAGGAACAGTCCCGCCGCGTTGAAGAAGCAGAGGATCAGGAACAGGACCGAATGGACCGGGTTCCGGGACACGATCACCATGACCGCGGACGCGATCATGACGAGCGAGAAGAGATAGAACGCGAGGGCGTGGACGATCATTCTCGGTCAGGCCCGGGCCTGCGACGGCCCTCGTTGAGCGGATCCAAACGGGGCACGGCCGCGGCCTTGGGCGATGCGCCCAAGACCGCCTGCGCGGGGTGGCTTTTACCGGTAAGGCGCATCTGCCGCAAGATTGGCGGCGAGGAGCGGTTCCCACCGGTCGCCGTTCGCGAGAAGCTTCTCCTTGTTGTAGAAGAGTTCTTCGCGCGTCTCGGTGGTGAACTCGAAGTTCGGCCCCTCGACGATGGCGTCGACGGGGCACGCCTCCTGGCAGAGGCCGCAATAGATGCACTTCGTCATGTCGATGTCGTAGCGCGTGGTCCGCCGGCTCCCGTCCTCGCGCGGCTCCGCCTCGATCGTGATGGCGAGCGCGGGGCAGACCGCCTCGCAGAGCTTGCACGCGATGCAGCGCTCCTCCCCGTTGGGATAGCGACGCAGGGCGTGTTCGCCGCGAAAGCGCGGGCTCAGCGGTGTCTTTTCGTGCGGATAGTTGATGGTGGCGCGGGGCTTGAACATGTAGCTGAACGTCAGCGCCATGCCCGAGACGAGCTCCGCCAGGAAGAAGCTCCGCGCCGTACGGTCGAGAAACGCCATTCCGGTCACTCCAGCGGCGGACGCCGCGATGCCACTGGGGGCACCGCGCGTGCGCCGCAACATGTCACGGCAACCAATCAAAGGCAACGAGCACGCCCGCCGTCGCCACCACGTAGAGGAGCGAGAAGGGGAGGAACACCTTCCAGCCGAGGCGCATGAGCTGGTCGTAGCG
>JBIJED010000545.1:0-2827 GCA_044343785.1 Azospirillales bacterium
CAGGGGCCCGCCGCATGACCGTCACCCTCCCCTCGCTGTCCGAGATCGAGGCCGCCGCGGCGCTCGTCCATTCGGTCATGCCGCCCACCCCCCAGTACGCCTGGCCGCTCCTCTCGGCCCGGGTCGGGACGGAGGTCTGGCTCAAGCACGAGAACCACACGCCGACCGGGGCGTTCAAGGTCCGTGGCGGAATCTGCTTCATGGACGACCTGCGCCGCACCCGGCCGGACGTGCCGGGCATCGTCAGCGCCACCCGCGGCAACCACGGCCAGAGCCTGGGCCTCGCCGCCCGGGCGGCGGGGCTGCGCTGCGTCATCGTGGTGCCGCACGGCAACAGCCGGGAGAAGAACGCGGCGATGCGCGCGCTGGGCGTGGAGCTGATCGAGCATGGCGACGACTTCCAGGAGGCGTCGGAGCACGCGGCCGCCATCGCGATGCAGCTCGGCCTCCTGCGCGTCCCCTCCTTCCATCCGACGCTCGTGCGCGGTGTCGCGACCTATTCGCTCGAGTTCCTGCGCGCGGTGCCGGACCTCGACGTGGTCTACGTGCCGATCGGCCTCGGCTCCGGCATCTGCGGCATGGCGGCGGCGCGCGACGCGCTGGGGCTGAAGACCCGCATCGTCGGCGTCGTCTCCACAGGGGCGCCGGCCTATGCCCTCAGCTTCGAGGCCGGTCGACCGGTCGACCACCCCGTCACCACCCGGATCGCCGACGGCATGGCCTGCCGTGCGGCCGATCCCGCGGCACTCGCCATCATCCGCGAGACGGTCGAGCGGATCGCGCAGGTGTCCGACGACGCGGTCGAGGACGCGATGCGGGCGCTGTTCGCCGACACGCACAACGTGGCCGAAGGGGCCGGTGCGGCGTCGCTCGCCGCGATCCTGCAGGAGAGGGAGAGCCTTCGCGGCCGCAAGGTCGGGGCGGTCCTGTGCGGCGGAAACGTCGATTCGGACGTCTTCGCGCAGGTCCTCGGCGGCGCATGATTCGTTCTCGCCTGCGCATTTGGGTTGGTGTAAGAGGCTGATCTCTTCGTCCCCACGACGGCCGACGCCATGTCCCGCCAGACCCCCACGCTGCTGACCCCGGGCCCGATCACCGCCTCGGAAGCCGTGCTGGCCGCCATGGCGTTCGACTACAACCCCGGCGACGTCGAACTCCTCGACATGACCCGGCACATCCGCAGCTACGTGCCGACGGTCGGCAACGCGTCGGAGACCCACGTCTGCGTCCCCCTCCAGGGCAGCTCCAGCTTCGGGATCGAGGCCGCGCTGCTGGCCTGCGTGCCGGCCGGCGGCAAGGTCCTCGTCGTCTCGAACGGCTTCTACGGCCTGCGGGCCTGCGAGGCGGTCGAGGGCATCGGCCGGACCGCCGTGGCGTTCGAGGTGCCGGACTTCGGCCTTCCCGACATGCGGCGGCTCGCCGACGCGATCGACGCGGACGCGGGCATCACCCACGTCTTCGTGTGCCATGTGGAGACGGGGAGCGGCGCGCAGAACCCGGTGGCGGAGATCGGCGCCGTCGCCAGGGTGCGCGGCAGGGGGCTGATCGTCGACGCGATCGCCGCCTATGGCGCCGTCCCGCTGGACATCGCCGCGGTGGACGCGGAAGCCGTCATCGTGTCGCCCAACAAGTGCTTCGAGGGCGTGCCCGGCATGGCGCTGCCGATCATCCGGCGCGACGTGCTGGCGGCGTCGAAGGGCCGCTACGGCAGCTTCGTGCTCGACCTTCACGCCCGCCACGAGCAGTACGAGCAGAGCGGGCACTGGAAGTTCACCCCGCCCACCCACGTGGTCGCCGCCGTCCACACGGCGGTGAGGATCCACGAGGCCGAGGGCGGCCAGCCCGCACGGCTGGCGAAGTACCAGCGGAACTGGCGCCGGCTCGTGAACGGCATGCGCCAGCTCGGTATCTCGACGCTGATCCCGGACGAGATCGCGAGCCCGATCATCGCCACCTTCCACCGTCCCTGCGACCCGTCGTTCGATTGGGCGACCTTCCATGCGGGCGTGAAGGCGCGGGGCTTCTGGCTGTTCAACGGCAAGCTGACGGCGATCCCCACCTTCCGCATCGGCTGCATGGGTGATCTGAACGAGAACGACGTCGGCCGCCTCGTCGCGGCGATCGCCGACACGCTCGACGCCATGGGCGTGCGCGAGCGGGCGCCGAAGCTGATCGCGGCGGAGTGAGCGTCGTTGCGCCCGGCGGGTCAATCCGTTCGGGTCGCCCCGGTTGACCGGACCGGTCGTTTCGGGACATGACGGGGACGGGCGCCGTGACGTGCGGCGCCGATCCGCATCGAGGCAGTTTGCGATGACGACCCTCTACTTCTCCCCGGGCGCCTGTTCGCTCTCCCCGCACATCGTCCTGCGCGAGGCCGGCATGGCCTTCACGCTCGAGCAGGCGGACCTGCGCACGAAGGCGCTGAAGTCCGGCGGCAGCCTGACCGACGTCAATCCCAGGGGCCAGGTGCCCACCCTCACGCTCGACGGTGGCGAGGTTCTGACGGAGGGGCCGGCGATCGTCCAGTGGATCGCCGACCAGGTGCCGGCGAAGCATCTCGCGCCCGCCAACGGCACGATGGACCGAACGAAGCTCCAGATCTGGCTGAACTACATCTCGACCGAGCTGCACAAGGGCTTCAGCCCGCTGTTCAGCCCGACCCTGCCGGCCGAGACGAAGGGTTACTTCGCCGATCTGCTCATGAAGAAGCTGGCCTGGGTCGACGGCCAGCTGGCCGGCAAGGACTATCTGATGGGCGCGCAGTTCACCGTGGCCGACGCCTACCTCTTCACCGTCGCCAACTGGTCGAACTTCGTGAAGCTGGACA
>JBIJED010000546.1:0-2826 GCA_044343785.1 Azospirillales bacterium
CGACCTCGCGATCACCGGCGGCGGCTTCTTCGCCGTCGCCGACAGCGCCACCAGCGCCACGACGAGCTATTCCCGCCGGGGCGACTTCGCACTCAACAAGGACGGCTATTTGGTCAACGGCGTGGGCCAGTTCCTGCGTGGGTGGTCGATCACCAATCCAGCGGCGACGAGCGGCTGGACCCCGGACACCTCCGCGGCGAACCCAATCCAGGTGAGCCAGGCGCCCGTTCCGGCGAGCCCGACGACCACGCTCGACTATCTGGCGAACCGTCCGTCCAACGCGGCCGCGGGAACGGACTTCACCTCGACCGCGCAGGTCTTTGACCAGTTCGGCAACGTGAACAATCTGTCGCTGCGCTGGGTGAAGGCGACCGCCGTTCCCCCTGCCACCGTACCCCCGGCCAACACCTGGAACCTGAACATCGGCCTCACGGACGAGAGCGGGACGCGGACGAATCTGTTCGGTCAGGCGTTCACCGGCACCGCTCCGCCTGCGGCGTCGACCACGGCGGCGCAGCCCTTCGTGTTCGGCGACGGCTCGGCCGCCGGCGTGCCGGCGGGCACCCTGGCCAGCATCGGCGGCACCGGTGCCGCCGGGTCTCCCGCCACGATCGCCCTGACCGCGCCGTTCGGCACCGGCACCCCCAACGTCACCCTCAACTTCGGTAACTTCGCGTCCACGGCGGGCACGACGCAGTTCTCCGACACGAACGCGCAGGTGAGCGTCCGGACCCTGTCGCAGAATGGTTTTGGCGTGGGCCAGTTCCGCGAGCTTTCGGTGAGCGACGACGGCCTCGTCACCGCGAACTACACGAACGGGACGACGCGGACGCTCTATCAGATCCCGCTCGCATCCTTCTCGTCGCCCAACCAGCTGCAGCGTCTCGACGCCGGGGCCTACGCGCCGACGCTCGACAGCGGCCAGCCCATCCTGAACGCCGCCGGCCGCGGCGGCACCGGAACCCTCAACGGCAACGCGCTCGAGGGATCGAACGTCGACATCGCCGACGAGTTCTCGAAGATGATCGTCACCCAGCGGATCTTCTCCGCCAACGCGCGCTCCATCACCACCAGCGACCAGTTGCTGGAGGAAGTGGTGAACCTGAAGCGCTGATGCCCGGCAGGCATCGACGCCGGCGCCGCTGGGCGCCGCGGCGCACGGACCCCGGACGGGGAGGGGAGGGATCCCGGGGCCAGAACGGCCCCCGTGCCATCCCGGGTTCTGGTCCCGCCGGACCGGCAAAGGGTGCCGGTCCGGGGCCGGAATCATTTGCCGGTCCGATCGCGCCCCCGGCAATTCCCGCAGGGGTGGGCAGCCGGCCCGCCGAGTCGCCGCCGAGTCGCCGCCAATCTGATCGTTAGATATCCGTGGCATGAGTGTTGCTGATCCTGGTCCGACGCTCCTCAGACCAGGAGGCTTAAATGAGCCTGTTCGGCGCACTCACCACCGGCGTGTCGGGCATGAACGCCCAGTCACGTGCCATGGGTAACATCTCGGAAAACCTCGCGAACACGCAGACGACCGGCTTCAAGCGGGCCGACACGCGGTTCTCCCATCTCGTCACCAACTCGTCGGCGCGCATCAACACGCCCGGCGCGGTGATCGCGACGCCCGCGTACCAGAACAACATCCAGGGCACGCTGCTCTCGACGCAGTCCTCCACGGACATCGCGATCAGCGGCGGCGGCTTCTTCGCCGTGGCGGACGCCGCGACCAGCGCGACCACCACCTATTCCCGTCGGGGCGACTTTTCCCTCGACAAGGACGGGTTCATGGTGAACGGGGCCGGCCAGTTCCTGCGTGGCTGGTCGATCACCAATCCGGCGGCCACGAGCAACTGGACGGCCAACACGGCGTCCGCGAGCCCGATCCAGGTCAGCCAGGCGCCGGTTCCGGCGAGCCAGACCACGACGGTCGAGTATGTCGCCAACGTGCCCTCGAACGCCGCCGCGGCGGCCGAATTCACCTCGACGGCGCAGGTCTACGACCAGTTCGGCAATGTGAACAACCTGTCGCTCCGCTGGGTGAAGGCGGCCGCCGCCAACACCTGGAACCTCAACATCGGCATGACCGACGAGAGCGGGACGAGCACGAACCTGTTCGGTCAGGCCTTCCCGAACAACACGCCGCTTCCGGCCGCCGTCGGCACGGCGCAGGCCTTCGTGTTCGGTGACGGCTCGGTCGCCACGGTGCCCGCGGGCTCCCTCGCCTCGATCAACGGGACCGGCACGGCCGGAACCGCCGCCTCCGTCACGTTGACCGCACCGTTCGGAACCGGCACGTCGAACGTTTCGCTGAACTTCGGCAACTTCGCCTCGACGGCGGGGACGACGCAGTTCTCGGACACGAACGCCCAGCTCGCCGTCCGCACACTCAACCCGAACGGCTTCTCAACGGGTCAGTTCCGCGAATTGAGCATCAACGACGACGGCTACGTCACCGCGAACTACACCAACGGACAGACGCGGACACTCTATCAGGTCCCGCTCGTGTCGTTCCAGGCGCCGAACGCGCTTCAGCGTCTGGACGGCGGCGGTTACGCCGCGACGATCGACAGCGGCAACCCCACGCTCAACGCCGCGGGCCGTGGCGGCACGGGGAACCTGACGGGCAGCGCCCTCGAGGGATCGAACGTCGACATCGCCGACGAGTTCTCGAAGATGATCGTCACCCAGCGGATCTTCTCGGCCAATGCGCGCAGCATCAGCACGAGCGACCAGATGCTGGAAGAGGTGGTCAATCTGAAGCGCTGATGGCGAGGGCCGGCGCTGATCGCACCACGCCGGCCCCGGATTCAGGCGGAGCGTCTGGCCCGCCCTCCTCAG
>JBIJED010000547.1:0-2824 GCA_044343785.1 Azospirillales bacterium
GGCGGCGACGGCGGCCACCGTGACCCGCGGCAGGACCAGGGCCGCGAGCGCCACGACGGACCCCGTGGCGAACGCGAGGCGGGCGGTGGCCGATTCGCTGGCCCCCGCCATGAAGCCGACCGCCACCAGGAGGGGCAGGGCGAGGCGCGGGCCGGCCGCCGTGGCGAGCGGCCAGACGAGGATCACAAGGCAGGCGAGGCCGCGGTTGTAGCGCGTCGCGTTCTGGGACCAGAGCGCCTGCGCGAGGGGGGCCTCGAGGAGCAGTTCGACGCCGAGCGCCGCCGCGACGAGGGCGGTCGTCGCCGCGACGGCCGAGGTCAGGCGCCGGACGGTCCGTTCCGCCGGCACCGCGAGCGGGAGGAGGAGGAGGAGCGGGAGGAGGACCGTGGCCATCTGGCCCACCCGCCCCAGCCCGCGCGCCCCGCGGCCGGCGAGCGCCGTCGACGCCGCCATCCACAGGAGGAAGACGAGGACGAGCGCCACGGTCCACCGATCGACCGGCCCGAGCGGCACGCGCGCGACGACGGCCAGCACGAGGCCGAGGACGGCGTAGGCCGGGACGATCGCCCCCATCGAGGAGCCGTCGACCGCGCCGAGGCTGACGGCGAGCAGGAGCGCGAGACCGGTGAGCCAGCCGAACGCCGCGCCGCCGAGCGGGCGCCCGTTCGCCGCCGCGGCGGTCGGGACAAGCTGGACCATGGGCCTCCCGGCCCCGTGCGGGTCCGGATCGATGGAAGGACGCCGGACACTAGGTCGCGGTGCGGCGCGCGCGCAAGAGGGTGAGGAACCCTGCTGGCGGCGTGGCGCAACATCCGGTGCGACGGTGACGTTGCGGTGCGCACCCGGACGCACGGCGGCCCGCATCCCTCCGATCGGCGCCGTCGTTCGTCATGCCTCGCAGGGTTGGCGTCGGACGCCGTCGGGCGACGGCCGTTGCGCGGACGCGCCGAACGCGTACATGGTCGGCGTCCCCGGACAGGAGGTCGACCATGCGGATTGCCACGGGCTTCGCAGGACGGGAGGCGGCGATCGTCGCGCTGTTCGCGACGACCTTCGCCGATTCTGATGGTGCCGACGAAGGCGCACGTATCGGCGGGCTGGTCCGCGATCTGCTCGCCGATACGGCCGCCGCGGACATCCGTGTGTTTCGCACCGAGGAGGGCGGCGAGGTGATCGGAGCGGTCGTCTTCACCCGTCTGCGCTATTCGGATGACCATCGCCGGGTCGTGCTGCTCTCCCCGCTGGCGGTGGCGCCTGCGCGTCAACGGCGGGGCGTTGGGCGGAGCCTGCTGCTCCACGCGCTGGAGGCGTTGCGTTCGGAGGGGGTGGAGGTCGCGCTCACCTACGGCGATCCGGGCTACTACCGCAGGGTCGGCTTCATGCCCATCACCGAGGAGCAGGCCCGCGCGCCGCTGCCGCTCAGCCTGCCTCACGGATGGCTGGGGCGACCCCTGGGCCCCGGGCCAATGCCACTTATCCTTGGCGCGTCGACCTGCGTTCCAGCACTGGACAGGGCGGACATCTGGTGACGGTCCCGGGCGCGGCGGTCCGCCCGTGCGGGCACGGTCATCGGCGCCGACGGGTGGGACCGGAACGGTCGGCCCGGACGACCCGGTCGATGGTGTCGCGCAAGGGCGAGCGTCACCCCGCCCGCAGCGACCGCAGCCCCTCGTCCATCGTGTGGGGCGGCGTCCAGCCCAGCGTCTCGCGCAGCGGTGCGGCGTCGACGAAGGCGTCGCCGGTCAGCCGCTCGATCCACCCCTCCCGCCCGGCGAGGCGGAGAAGGCGCGCCAGCACGGGCGGCGGGACGGCCGGCATCCATGGCGCGCGCCGCCCGAGCGCGCGGGCGAGGCGGCGGACGAGTTCGGGCGTCGAGACGTCGTCGTCGTCGCTGACGGCGAACACGTGGCCCGGCGCCGCCGGATGGTCGAGCGCCGCCTCGACCGCGGCGGCGAGGTTCCCGACGTAGACGAGGCTGCGCCGGTTGCGGACGGCGCCCAGCGGCAGCGGCAGGCCCCAGCGCACGGCCTTCAGCAGCGCCGCGAAGTTCGCGACCGCACCCGGCCCGTAGACGAGCGGCGGGCGGAGCACGACCGCGGGCAGGCCCGTCGCGGCGCGCACCCGCAGCACCGCGGCCTCGGCCTCCGCCTTGCTCATGCCATAGGGGTGCTCCGCCCAGGCCGCCGCCTCGGTCGTGCGGCCGAGGCCGATCGCCTCCACCAGCGGGACCACGTGGGCGGTCGAGACGAGGACGAAGCGGCCGACGCCTGCCGCCGCGGCGGCCTCGGCGAGCGCGCGGGTGGCGTCGGTGTTGTCGCGGCGATAGGCGGCCACGGCGTCGGGCCCGGTCTCGCCCGCCCGGTGGACGCGGGCGGCAAGATGGACGACCGCGTCGGCCCCGGCCACGAGCGCCGGCCAGTCCGCCGCGGCCATGTCGGCCACCGCGACGGTCTCCGCCCCCGGCGGCGCCGGGCGGCCGCCGGCGCGGACGAGGGCGCGGACCCGGTCGCCGCGGTCGAGAAGGCGGGGCACGAGCGCCCGCCCCACGAACCCGCCGGCGCCGGTGACGAGGACGGCCCGTCCGCTGCCGCTATTCGGCTGCATCCGGCCGGACTTCCAGCGTTTCGTCGTAGCGGACGATGTCGTCCTCGCCGAGATAGGGGCCCGACTGCACCTCGATGAGGTTGAGCAGCACCTTGCCGGGGTTGGCGAGGCGATGGCGCGCGGCGAGCGGGATGTAGACGCTCTCGTTCTCGCCGACCAGGGTCTTCTTCTCCCCGCATTCCACCAGCGCGGTGCCGTTGACGACGACCCAGTGCTCGGA
>JBIJED010000054.1:0-10042 GCA_044343785.1 Azospirillales bacterium
CGGACGAGGCGGAGGCGGCCCTCCTCGCCCATCTCGACCGCGGCGGCCCGCCCTTCACCGCCGTGCTCTGCGCCGCCGACAGCCTGGCCGCCGGCGTGCTCAAGGCGCTGGCCGCCCGCGGGATCGCGGTGCCGGACGCGGTGTCGGTGATGGGGATGGACGATCTGCCGGTGGTGGAGTTCTGGCAGCCGCCGCTGACCACGATGCACCTGCCCAGCCGCGAGATGGGCGGCATGGCGCTCGACATGCTGCGCGAGCAGATGCGGGGGGTGCGGGAGCCGGCGCGCCGGGTGGAACTCGCCTGCCGGCTGGTGGAGCGGCGGTCGGTGGGGCGGGGGGATCGGGAACGCGACCGACCGGGCCCGTAGACGCGGACGAAAGCGACGACGGGTCGTCGTCCGCGTCCGCCCCTCCCCCGTCCATCCCACACCCGGCCGCGCGGCGGTGGTGGCCGGTCAGCAGAAGGTCTCGACCATGCGCCGCACGAACTCGCGGCTGCGGAACGGCTTGGCGAGATAGGGGGCCTCGTGAAGGGCGGGGTGCGCGAGGAGCGATCGGAGATAGCCGGTCACGACGAGGTAGGGCACGCCCATCCGGCGCAGCGCCTCGGCGACGGGCACGCTCAACTCGCCGTGCAGGTTCGCGTCGAGGAGCGCGGCGTCCGGCCGCCGGTGCGCGATCGCGGCCAGCGCCTCGTGGACCGTGCCGACGGGCCCCAGGACGACGCAGCCCAGCGCCTGCAGCTGGTCGGCGTGATGCATCGCCACCAGCGCCTCGTCCTCGACGACGAGGACCACCTTCGAGCGCAGACATTCGGCGTTCCGCACGGCAACCCCGCCCGATCAGGGGGTCATTCGATCCTCAACACCTTGACCTGCCGGGTGGCCGACCGACACGGGCGCATGGCCCCCTTGCGAGGAACGCGACCTTCGGGTGCCGGGAGCGGGGCCGCGGACGCGGATCCGCCGCCCCGGGGGTCCGATCACTTCACCGCGACGACCTGGATCTCGACCCGCAGCGCCGGGTGGGCGAGCTTCGATTCCACCGTCGCCCGGGCCGGGGCATGCCCCTGCGGCACCCACGCGTCCCAGACCTCGTTCATCTGCGCGAACTCGGAGATGTCGGTCAGCCAGATGTTGGCGCTGACGATGCGCGTCTTGTCGGTCCCGGCGTCGGCCAGCAGCGTGTCGATCCGGCGCAGGACGTCGGCGGTCTGGCCCTTCGTGTCCGCCGTCCGGTCCTCGGCGACCTGGCCGGCGAGCACGACGACGGTGCCGTTCGCCGGATACTCGACGATCTGGCTCATGCGCTGGTTGGTGTGATGGCGGCGGATGTCGGCCATGGGGATGTCCTCCTGCGGAATGGCGGGCGTTCAATAGATCACGACGCTGCGGATCGACCTGCCTTCGTGCATCAGGTCGAACGCCTCGTTGATGCGTTCCAGCGGCATGGTGTGGGTGATCAGCGGATCGATCGCGATCTTCCCCTCCATGTACCAGTCGACGATCCTCGGCACGTCGGTGCGCCCGCGTGCCCCGCCGAAGGCCGAGCCGCGCCAGTTGCGGCCGGTGACGAGCTGGAACGGCCGGGTCGCGATCTCCTGGCCCGAGGGCGCCACCCCGATGATCACCGACGTGCCCCAGCCGCGGGCACAGCACTCCAGCGCCTGTCGCATGGTGGTGGTGTTGCCGATGCATTCGAAGCTGTAGTCGGCCCCGCCCTTGGTCAGGTTGACGAGATAAGGGACGAGGTCGCCCTCGACCTCCTTCGGATCGACGAAGTGGGTGAGGCCGAAGTTCTCGGCCATCGCCCGCCGGGCGGGGTTGATGTCGACGCCGACGATCATGTCGGCGCCCACCATGCGCGCCGCCTGCACCACGTTCAGGCCGATGCCGCCCAGCCCGAACACGACGACCTTGGCGCCGGCCTCCACCTTGGCCGTGTAGACCACGGCGCCCACGCCGGTCGTGACGCCGCAGCCGATGTAGCAGACCTTGTCGAAGGGCGCGTCCTCCCGGATCTTCGCCACCGCGATCTCCGGCAGGACCGTGTACTGGGCGAAGGTGGAGGTGCCCATGTAGTGGGCGACGGGCGTTCCGCCGATCGAGAAGCGGCTGGTCCCGTCCGGCATCAGCCCCTTGCCCTGGGTCGCGCGGATGGCCGTGCAGAGGTTGGTCTTGCGGCTGAGGCAGGACGGGCAGCCACGGCACTCGGGCGTGTAGAGCGGGATGACGTGGTCGCCTTTCCTCAGGCTCATCACGCCGGGGCCCACGTCGACCACCACGCCGGCGCCCTCGTGGCCGAGGATGCAGGGGAACACGCCCTCGCTGTCGAGGCCGGAGAGCGTGTAGGCGTCGGTGTGGCAGACCCCGGTCGCCTTCAGTTCGACCAGCACCTCGCCCAGGCGCGGCCCGTCCAGTTCGACGGTCTCGACGGTGAGGGGGCGGTTCGCGGCGTGCGCGACCGCGGCGCGGACCTGCATCGGCGGCATCCCTTCGGCGGATCGGATCCGGCCGGAAGCGCCGGATCCTCACCTTAAGGGATCGACGGAAGGCGGGCCAGCGGCGCCTTCGGGTTGGACAGCCGGGCACCCGGTCGATAACGTCGGCCGTCCCCCCCGGCACGCCGGAGCACCGGGCCCCATGGCGACAGATGCGGAACCACGCGTCCTTCTGGTCGAGGACGAGGCGATGGTGGCGATGTTCGTCCAGTCCGTCCTCGAGGACATGGGGGTCCGGGTCGTCGGCCCGGCCCGGGGCGTCGAGGACGGTCTTCGTCTGATCGAGGGCGACCGGATCGACGCGGCGCTCGTCGACCTGAACCTCGGCGGGGTCGAGGGCCTGCCGGTCGCCGACGCGCTGGCCGCCCGCTCGATCCCCTTCGCCTTCGTCACCGGCTACGGGGCGGCGGGCCTGCCGGCGCGGTTCGCCGACCGGCCCCTGCTCCAGAAGCCCTTCCGCGCCCACGAGGTGGTGGAGATGGTCGCCGGCCTGCTTTCGCCCGGCCGGCGCCCCGTCAGCGCAGACGTGCCTCCTCGATGAAGATCTTCTCGTCGCGCCGGGCCTGCCACTGGATCCGGTTCGACACGCCGTAGAAGTCGGGCTGGAAGTACATGAGGAGCCACGGCGGCCGCTCGTGGAAGATCTTCAGCAGCCGATTGATGATGGGCCGACGCTCCTCCTCGGTGTTCGCCGCGTTCAGCTGCGGCCAGAGCGAGAACCACTCCTCGTCGTCCCAGTTGTTGTAGTTCGTGCCGCTGGTGCGCGACGAGAACAGGCTCATGTCGTAGACGGCACTCCACGTCGCCCCGCCCGCACCCAGCAGGAAGAGGGGGCCGGCGTCCTTGTTGCGGATGAGCGGGTTGTAGACCGACGCCCATTCCATGGGCGTCGCCGTCGTCTTCACGCCGATGTCGCTGAAGTACTGGGCGACGGCCATGGCGACGGAAAGGTCGTTGAGATAGCGGCCGTTCGGCGTCTGGATGGTCAGCTCGAACCGGGTCCCGTCGCGCCCGCGCGGCCAGCCCGCCCGGTCGAGCAGCGTCTCCGCCGTCTTCGGCTCGTAGGGATAGGGCTTCAGCTCGGGGTTGCCCTGGGGCGGGTTGACGAGGTCGGTCGCCCGGTCGCACTTCGCCCGCAGCAGCGCCTCGCAGATGGTGGGGATGTCGACCGCGTACTGGAGCGCGCGGCGCACCGCGGGGTCGCGGATCGCCTTGCCGCCCGTCGTGTCGGAGAACCTGTCCTTCAGGTTGAAGCCGATGTAGATGCGCCGCGTCCCGGCGACCTGCTGCACCCTGGCGTTGGGCGAGGCGTTCACCCGCTCGGTCTGGTCGGGCGAGACGTTGGTGATGATGTCGACGTTGCCGGCCAGAAGCTCCGCCGTCCGCGTCGATCCCTCGGGGATGGTGCGCCAGGCGAGCCGGCGGAAGCCGACGTCCTTCAGCGCGAAGCCCTCGACCCTCTCCAGCACGATGCGGTCGTCGCGCACCCACTCGACGAAGCGGTAGGGGCCGGAGCCGACCGGCGTGCGCGCCGCCTGCTCCAGCGTCATCCGCTCGTAGCTGCCCTTGCAGTGGACGAAGACCTCCGAGACGAGGCCGAGCGCCACCGGCGTCTTCTCGCCCAGCACCACCTTCATCGTCCGGTCGTCGATCTGCACCGCGTCGCGGAACTTGATCGTCGAATAGACGAAGCCGGGCGTGTTGCCGGTGAAGCGGTTGGCCGGGTCGGCCGCGCGCTTGAAGCTGTAGACCACGTCCTCGGCGGTCAGCGGTTCGCCGTCGTGGCAGGTGACGCCGGTGCGAAGCTTGAAGACGTGCTCGAGCCCGTCGGCCGAGGTCTCGTGGCTCTCGGCGAGGTAGGGGACGATCGTCCCGTCCGGTTCCACGCGGTAGAGGGTCACCCACAGGTGCTGGGCGATGTTGGAACTCGTGCGCGCGCTGATCGCCGCCGGGTCCAGCGTCTCGGCGTCGGCGCTCTGGCCGATCACCAGGGTGTCCGCCGAGGGGCGGATCTGCGCCGCCGCCGGAAGCGCGAGGCCGGCCAGGGCCGCCATCGCCAGCCAACTCCACGTCCGCATCCGCGGTCCTCCGTCCGTTCGTCGATTGTCGGACAATCGTACAGACGGAAGGGCCTTTCGCAAACGGACTCGGTTCGTCAGACGGCGCGTGCCATCATCTGCACCGGCGCGATGGTCCCGGCCTCCAGCGTGCGCATGACGTTGCCCATCCGCTCGCGCGAGGCCGGGCCGATCAGCACGTGCAGCCCGAGCGGCGGGACGCCGGTGTGCGCCGCCTGCTCCCGCATCGCCCGGCCGATCGCCAGCACCTGCGGGCTGCGGTCGACCGGATCGTCCACCGCGAAACCCGCCGCCTCCAGCAGCCGGCGATAGCGCTCCGGCGTCTCGACGAAGCTGGTCCCCTCGGTCGCCGCCCACGGCATGGGGTGGGGGACGTCGCCGTCCGCGATCCGCATCACCTCGTAGACACAGAACCGGCCGCCGGGCTTCAGCACCCGGCGCACTTGCGCGAACAGGGCGGCCTTGTCGGCGATGTTCATGCCCACGTGGATCAGCGTGGCCGCGTCGAAGGCCCCCGGCCCGAAGGGCATGTCCAGCGCGCTGGCGACCTCGAACGTCACCCGGTCGGCCAGGCCGCAGCGCCGGGTGAGCGCGGTCGCGGCCTCGACGTAGTCCGCGGTCAGGTCGATCCCCGTCACCCGGCAGCCCGTGCGGTCGGCGAAGGCGCGCGCCGGCCCGCCGATCCCCGACCCGACGTCGAGCACATGGTCCTCCGGCCCCGGCGCCAGATCGGCGATCAGGTCCAGCGTCACCGCGTGCCAGCCCAGGTGGAACTCGTCCGCGGCCGACAGGTCCGACGCCACGATCCGGTCCGGATCCCCGCCCGCGGCCCGAAGCGCCTCCAGGATCGCCGCTTCGATGCCGGTGCGCCCGTAGTGCCCCGCGACGGCACGCTCGATGTCCATGGCCTGTCCCTCCGACGGTTCCCCCCGCCGGAGACTAGACCCCGCGGTCCGCGTCCGTCCAACGAATGGACGACCAGGGCCCCCGCGTCATCCCGCCGGGGTCTTCATCCGGCGGCCGCGCGTGGTCTTCGGCGCCGCCCCGGCGTCCTCGGCCGCGATGGCCGTCGCGGCCCGCTGGCGGCCCGGACTTCCGGTCGTGTCGGTTCCGGGCGCAGCCATCGCCGCGGCGGCGCCGGGCCGGCTTCCGTCCGACGGGCCCGTGTCCTCGGTCTCGATCTCGCGCGCCGCCCGGTCCCAATGCGCGTGGTGTCGCCCCTCCGGGCGGCCTTCGCGTTCCCAGATGTCGTAGGCCCGCGCCTCGATGCGCCGTTCCCTGTCCATGTGCCGATCCCCCGCCGCCGATGGTCGCCATCCTAACGCGCGGACGGGGCGAAGGGATTCCCGGCCGACGGGGTAGCCCGGGCGGTCAGTCCGCGATCCAGGCGTCGCCTTCGGGGCGGAACCGGGTCCCGAAGGGGGTGGATCGCGCCGCGACGCGCTCCATCGTCCGCAGGGCCGTCTCCGGATCGGCGAGGCAGGGTGCCGCGAACCGGCGCGTTCCCGCCGGCCGCCCGCCGACCAGGATCGGTCGCAGCGTCAGGCGCGCCGGCCCCTCCGACGGCAGGGCCACCTCGGCCACCGCACCCTCCCACGTCTCCGCGTCGAAGCGGCCGGGGTTGCCGGCGTGGAAGACGAAGTTGCCCATGCCGAACAGGAGCGGCCGCCCGCGGTGGAACGCGACCCCCTGCATCAGCGGCACGCCGTGCCCGACGAACACGTCGGCACCCGCGTCCACGCAGTCGCGGGCGAGGGTCTCCATCCAGTCCGGAACGCGCGTCCAGTCCGGCTCCCAATGGTGGTTGTGGGCGCAGGCGATCACGGCCCCGCCGAAGGCGCGCGCGGTCCGGACCGCGTCCAGCACCCGGGCGCGGTCGTCGGCGTCGGGCGTCCGCCGCTCGGCCGTCGCCGTGCCGCGCACGACCGTCGTACCATAGAGGTCGAACCGGTCGTCCGGCGAGGGGCGGTCGAAGCCGATCCGCACCCGCGTCGCCGACCGCGCCGAATGGCCGAGCGCCCCGGTCAGGCCGCGCAGCGCCGCGAACGCGTCCTCCGGCACCTCGAGCGAGAGCGTCACCTTCAGCCGGGCGACGCCGGGACGGGCGCCGCGCTTGGCCGAGGGATCGAGGGCGTGGATGTGGTCGCGGCCGGCGCCGCCGCAGTCGAAGGCGACGACGCCGCAGGGCACGCCGCGCAGCGTGTCGAGCCCCGGCTGCGCCGCGGCGGTCGCGTCGACGCCCGTGCCCGCGCGCAGCACGCCCCGGCTCGCGACCGCGTCGAGCGTCGCCAGCACCCCCGGCGGCCCCAGGTCGAAGGCGTGGTTGTTGGCGAGCGAGACCGCGTTGACGCCCAGCGAGACGAGCCGGTCGAACGCGCCCGGCGCCGCGCGGTGGACCAGCGTGTCCCGCGTCGGCCAGCCGGTGCCGGACGGGGCGACCACGCCCTCCACGTTGGTGAAGGCGACGTGCGCGCCGGAGAGGAGCGCCGCGAGCGGCCGCGAGGCCGGGTGGGCGAGGCCGTCGGCGAGGTCGTCGGCGACGTCGGACTGGCCCAGGATGGCGAGGCGGATCATCCTGGCCAGCGTGACGGATCGGGCGGGCGACCGCAACCGGACACGTGCGCGCGCCTCAGAACTCCACCCACCGAGGCCCTTCACCGAGGTGGTACTGAATCTCCGGCGCCACGAAGACGCGGCGACCCGGCCCGAGGTGCGCCTTCACCACCTCGCCCAGCACCAGCCCCTCGTTGTCGAACGCGGCGAGGACGCGGGCGTCCACCCCCGCGTTCGGTTCGCACATGATCTCGTAGTCCCGGATCCAGCGGCGCAGCCGGGCCACGAGATCGGGCGGAAGGGCGAGGTCCGCCTCCGGATCGATGGCGGCGCCGTCGACGTCCCAGAGGCCGGTGGACCCGGCGGCAGGATAGATCCGGACGGAGCCCGGGGCGTCGAACCCGGGCGGGCGGGCGAAGTGCTGGATCATGGCGGTCGCGGGCGGCGGGGCGGTCCGGCCGAAATGTCCGGACCGTTGTGAAATGGTTGCACATCGCGCCTCTCGTCGCCACCGCCATCGCGTGTCACGATTCCGTCAATGATCCGCGCCTACCCTTCCGGTTCGCGCAGCAGGGGAAGACCACGGCGATGACGCACCCGACCAACGGAGACCCGAGGACCGACGCCGCCCGCATCGCGGCGGAGATCGCGGACAGCTTCGACGAGGAGTTCGAGCTGGAGTGGGACGACGAACGCCTCGACCGCCTGATGGAGGACGGCGACGGGACGGGGGGCGACGTCGACCGCCGGAGCTACTTCCGCGAGCTTTTCCGCCTCCAGTCCGAGCTGATCAGGCTCCAGGGCTGGGTGCAGGCGGAGAAGAGGAAGGTCGTCGTCCTGTTCGAGGGGCGCGACGCCGCCGGCAAAGGCGGCGTGATCAAGCGGATCACCCAGCGCCTCAACCCGCGCGTCTGCCGTGTCGCGGCACTGCCTGCGCCCAACGAGCGGCAGCGGACGCAATGGTACTTCCAGCGCTACGTCGAGCACCTGCCGGCCGGCGGCGAGATCGTGCTGTTCGACCGCAGCTGGTACAACCGCGCCGGCGTCGAGCGGGTGATGGGGTTCTGCGCCGAGGCCGACGTCGAGGAGTTCTTCCGCTCGGTGCCCGAATTCGAGCGGATGCTGGTCCGCTCCGGCATCATCCTGCTGAAGTACTGGTTCTCGATCACCGACGAGGAGCAGCACCTGCGCTTCACCATGCGGATCCGGGATCCGATGAAGCAGTGGAAGCTCAGTCCCATGGACCTCGAGAGCCGGGTGCGCTGGGAGCAGTACACCAAGGCCAAGGAGGCGATGCTGGAGCGGACCCACATTCCCGAGGCGCCGTGGTGGATCGTCGAGGCCGTGGACAAGAAGAAGGCCCGGCTCAACTGCATCCACCACCTTCTGGGCCAGATCCCCTACAGGGACGTGCCGACCGAAACGGTGACCCTGCCCGCACGCGTGCGGAACCCCGACTATCTCCGCGGACCGGTGCCGAGGGACATGTACGTTCCCACGGTCTACTGACCCTTCGGCACGAGCCGCATCCGCATCGCGGTCACGCCGTATTCGGGCCAGGTCGCGTTGACCGTCTCGCCCTCCACTGCGAAGGACGCCGTCCGCGCCAGCGTCTCCTCCAGCGCCACGCGGGCCTGGAGGCGGGCGAAGGGCTGGCCGATGCAGGCATGGATGCCGTAGCCGAAGGCCACGTGCTTCGCCCCCTGCCGGTCGAGGAGGAAGCGGTCGGGTTCCGGGAACACGCCCTCGTCGCGGTTGGCGGAGAGGTACAGCAGCGCCACCGGCGACCCCGCCGGGATCGTCCGTCCGCCGAGGCGGACCGCCTTCGTGGTGGTCCGCGCCAGCGCCTGGTTGGGGGAATGGAGGCGCAGCAGCTCCTCCACCGCCGCGGGGATCATCTCCGGCCGCGCGCGCAGCAGGTCCTGAAGGTCGCGGTCCTGCCCCAGGTGCCGCAGCGCGCTGCCGGTGAAGTTCTTCTGCACCGTGTGCCCGCCGATCAGCAGCGTGCGGATCATCCCCGCCACCTCCTCGTCGGTGAAGCCCGACGGGTCGGCCAGGAGGCCGGTCGTCACGTCGGTCGCGGGATCGCGCGGCGCGCGCCGGCGGTCCTCCACGAGAGCCACGGCGAAGCCGTCGATCTCCCGGCTGATGCCGCCCGCGGTGGCGAGGTCCTGCGCCAGCACCGCCTCGACGTAGCTGAGGCCCAGCGACTTCAGCCGCCCCGCCTCCGCCGCGGCCAGCCCGACGAAGAGGCAGAGCGCGCGGACCGCCGCCTCCTCGGTGAAGCCGCCGACCACGTCGACCGGTTCGCCGGTGACGAGCGGCGCCAGCAGGTCGCCCGTGATCCGCCGCACCCCGGGCTCGAGCCGGGCGACGGCGGGGTCGGAGAACCAGGGCGCCAGCGCGCGGCGATAGACCGTGTGCCGCGGCGGGTCCGCCTGGAGCGGATAGCGCGGCAGGCCCTGGCGGGGGGAGGAGGGGACGATGGTGCGGACGGTGGCGGTGAAGTTCTCCCGGTCCGCCCCGATCCGCCGCACGTCCTCCCATTTGGCGACGGTCCAGAACCCGCCCCAGCGGTCGGAATGCGCGACGGGGCAGGTCGCCCGCAGCCGCCGGTGCTCGGCGAACGGGTCGGCCTGCACCGCCGGGTCGGCGGGGTCCCAGTCGCAGGACGAGCCGGTCACGCGATCCCCAGCAGGCCGATGATCTCCGGCCGTTCGCGGGTCGCGTCCTCGGTCGCGACCGGCGTCATGCGGGGCAGCGGCCGGGTGCCGGGCACGTTCTGGAGCGGGGAGAAGCCGTCGCGGTTCAGGATCGCCTGACCCTCCACCGTCATCGCGAAGTTGAGGAGAAGGCGCGCCGTGTTCGGCCGGCGCGTGCGGCTCGCGACCGCGGCGTAGATCGGGCCGGG
>JBIJED010000548.1:0-2807 GCA_044343785.1 Azospirillales bacterium
GGCAACGACCGTTTTGGCCGTGGCGGAGGGGGAGGCTATGGGGCGGAAGCAGGCCCCGCGACCACGAAGAAGTCGGCGTACTTCTTTCCGCTGCCGTTCAATGCCGAACAGGCCCAGATCGTCGATACACTCGAGCGCGAGGACATCGCGGTCGTGAAGGGGCCGCCGGGCACCGGCAAGACGCATACGATCGCCAACGTGATCGCCCACTACATGGCCACCGGCCGGCGCGTCCTCGTAACGGCGCGCACCTCCGAGGCAATTGCGGCCGTGCAGGACAAGCTCCCCGCTGAATTACGCACGATGACGATCGCTGTCGTGCACTCGGACCGCGAAGGCGCGAAGCAGCTGGAGGAGGCCGTTCAGGCACTGGCAGGCGAGGCTTCGTCCACGCAGAGCAACGACATTAAGCGGCGCATCGCGGAGATCCAGGACGAAATCGTCCGCATCGACGCGGAGATCGTCCGGATCGAGAGTTCTCTCGGCGACATTGCGAGAGCCAACCTCGGGTCGATACACTATGGCGGCGCCGACTACCTGCCGATGGACCTCGCCAAGGTGCTTTCGGCGGAAGAGGCCCGGTATAGCTGGTTCACTGACCGACCGACCCAGGATGTCGCCGGTTCGCGTCTTGGAGAGCTCGTCGACAAGATCGTGGAGCTTCGATCGAACCTCGGGGGCGATCTCGCTTATCTCCGCTCCGCGCTCCCGGCACCGGAGGAATTGCCGCGTACCGTCGAACTGATCGCTGCGACGGCACATGAGGCGCGCCGGAAGGTGGCCACCGCCGAGGATTTCACCGACGCCCCGCGGCTCGTCGTCGATACCCCCGCAGACGAGCAGCGTGCCCGTGAGGAGCACGCCTCGCTGATCCAATTCTCCGCCGCCATTGCGCAAATATCCGCGCCTGCTGGCCACCTATACGCGCAACTGGTGGAAGAGGCGCTGGTCGGAGCCGGCAGTATGTCCCTTCGCAACTGGGTCGACCGCGCCATCGAGCTAGTAGCCGAACGTGACAGAATCTCGCATCACGTCTTCACAATCCCCGACTTCGGATCAGGTGAGGCTGCAGAGAAGCTTGAGTCGGCCGTTGCGCGCCTCGCTGCTGGCCAGAAGCCGTTCGGATTCGCGGCTGCACTCTTCGCACAGGACGTCAAGAAGGCGCTCGCTGAAATCCGGATCGGCGATGTTGCTCCGCAAACGACCGAGGATTGGGCACGCGTCAAGGCCTGCCGCCGCTGGCGATTGGAGCACGACGACTTCTTCGCTAAGTGGCAGGAGCAGCCACGCCTACCGCCACTCGCCGAAGACCCCCTCCAGTTCCTGGCCGAGGTCCGACGCCTGTCCGACGAATTCCGGCGAGTCTGCGAGGCGGCGGCGAGAGCGCCGGCGATCCGGGAAGGCCTGAAGCGGTTCTTCCCGTACGGCCTCGATGTCGACGCTGCAGTTCGATCGGGCGATTTGTCGACAGTCCTCTTCGCGTTTCGCGCCAATCTCAAGGACGAAGCCGATCGACCTCACCCCGCGCTGGAGGCGCTGCAGGCGTTCGCTGCGCAAGGCCGAGGTCCCGTCTTCGACGCCCTCAGCGACCTCGCCCAAACTGTCGCCAAAGGTACCTACGCCGAGCGAGACATCATCGAGGCACGCGGTGCATTAACACGAGAGCTCGAGCGCTTGAAGACGCGCTCCGTGCCCCTGGAGAAACTCGCGACTGCGCTTACCCTTCTATCGAAGTGCGGCGCACCCGGGTGGGCCGAGCGCCTAGCGGATCCGCTCGCCGTGCCCGGGGATGTTGTACCTGCGGATTGGCAGAAAGCTTGGTCTTGGGCAGTCGCACGCCACCGCATCCACGAGATCTTGCGCCTTGAGAACCCGGCGACCCTGTCGGTGCGTAAGGCCGAGCTCGTGGCTCGTCGCGCGCGCCGCTTTGAGAAGCTTATTCGGGAGCGTACTCTTCTGGGCCTCAAGGGGCACCTCACCGACAAGATCAAGCAGGCCTTGGTCCTGTTCACCACGGCGATGCAGAAGCTGGGCGCTGGGACCGGTCTGAGTGCGGTCCGCTGGCGTCGTCAGATCCGTGAAGCCGCGCTTGACGCGGCGCCCGCCGCGCCGGTGTGGATTATGCCGGAGTTCCGCGTTGCCGAGCAGCTTCCGCCCTCGCTTGGCTCATTTGACTTGGTCGTGCTCGACGAGGCCTCTCAGTCCGACGTCACCGCCTTGGGCGCCCTGGCGCGCGGCAAGAAGTGGCTCGTCGTTGGTGACGAGCAACAGGTAAGCCCGTCATCCGTTGGTATGCCACAGGCCCAAATCGACGCTCTCCGCGCGCAGTATCTACGACATGTCAGCGTGCGAAACGCCATCGACCAGGACACCTCGATCTTCGACATTGCGTCGATGATGTTCCCGGCGTCGCACGTCATGCTGCGCGAGCATTTCCGCTGCGTTGCGCCCATCATCCAGTTCTCGACCCGCTTCTATGGCGGCCGCTTGATCCCGCTACGTATCCCAACGGCGTCCGAGCGTCTCGACCCGCCCTTGATCGACATTTTTATCGCCGACGGCGAATACCGGTCGAAGTGGAACCAACAGGAGCGAGACGTCATCGTCGAAGAGATCGCCAAGATCGTCGCCGACCCGGCTATGCGGCACCGGACGATCGCCGTCATCTCACTTGTTGGCTCGGTCCAGGCCGAGCAGATCGAACGTGCACTCATTGCCCACCCAATGATCGGGCACGAAGCGATAGAGCGGCACCGGATCATCTGCGGTGACAGTCGCACCATGCAAGGCCAAGAGCGTGACATCGT
>JBIJED010000549.1:0-2797 GCA_044343785.1 Azospirillales bacterium
GACGGCCTCGACGCGGCGCTGGACCGGATGGTCGCGCCGGACGTAGCCGCGCGGATCCTCGCCCAGGTGCACGGCGGTCGTGATCATGCCCGCGTGCTTGCCCGAGCAGTTGTTGTGGAAGGCCGTGGGCGCCTCGCCCCGGCGCAGCAGGTCGTGGGCGGTCGGCTCGTCGGTCGGCAGGTGGGTGCCGCATTCGTAGGCGTCGACCGTCCGCCCGATCCGCGCGATCCACGCCTTCGCGAGGTCGGTGTGGACCGGCTCGGCCGCGTGGGACGAACAGGCGAGCGCCAGTTCCCTGTCGCCGAGGCCGAAGGCGTCGAAGGCGCCGGTTTCCACGAGCGGGATCGCCTGCACCGCCTTGATCGCCGAGCGCGGGAAGACCGGCTCGTCCGCGTCGCCCCAGGCGTGCAGGACGCGCCCGTCGGCGGCGACGACACAGGCGCGCGCGCGATGCCGGCTCTCCACCGCGTTCCCGCGGACGACCTCGACCGCGACCGGGTTCACGGACGCGGGCGCGCCGGCGCATCCGCAGCCGGGATGGTGGACGTGGTCGGTCATGGCGGGCCTTTCGATCGCGATCCGGAGCGGGCGCGCAACTTGCCCCCCGGACCCCCGATGTGCAAGGTGCGCCCCATGACGACAGGGCAGATGCGCGGCTACTTCGGGGTCGGGGTCGACACCATCAGCAAGGCGGGGAACGTCGGCGCGCTGATGCGCACCGCCCATGCCTTCGGGGCGAGCTTCATGTTCCTCGTCTCGCCCGCCGTGGACTGGCGCGAGATCGTGAACGTGGACACGTCGGACGCCGCCGGCCACCTCCCGGTGTGGGAATTCCCCTCGCCGGCCGCGGTGGACCTGCCGAAGGGCTGCGCGATGGTGGGGGTGGAGCTGACCGACGACGCGGTCGACCTGCCGAGCTTCCGGCACCCGATGCGGGCGGCCTACGTGCTGGGGCCGGAGAAGGGCTCGCTCTCGCCCGGGATGATCGCGCGCTGCGACTTCGTGGTGAGGATCCCGACGAAGTTCTGCGTGAACGTCGGGCTGGCGGGGGCGCTGGTCATGTACGACCGCATGATCTGCCTCGGCCGCTACGCCGAGCGCCCCGTGCGCCCGGGCGGCCCGGCGGGGCCGGTGCGGGCGGTCCGGCGGGGAATTGCAACCTAGGGGATCGGTTGCTGCATCCGGCCCGTGATCCGCGTGCGGTCGGGCGACCTCCCCCTGCTCGCCGACCTGACGGAATACAAGGGCTACGGCGCCGAGCACGCGGCCCTTCCGGAGCCGCAGTTCCGCACCGCGATCTTCGGGTCCTGACGACCCCTATTCGCCGCGCAGGTGCCGGCGCGCCCGGCGCAGCAGCAGCCAGAACCCGGCGAGGAGCACCGGGATCGACAGGCCGGTCATCACGTCGGCCGAGACCGGGAAGCCGCCCCTCTCCGCGGCCTTGTAGAGATAGCCCAGCAGGCTGGCCGCATAGTAGCTGATCGCCGCCAGCGACAGCCCCTCGACCGCCGCCTGCAGGCGGAGCTGGATGCGCGCGCGCTGGTCCATCGAGACGAGCAGCGCCTGGTTCTGCTCCTCCAGCGCGATGTCGACCCGGGTGCGCAGCAGCGTCGCCGCCCGCGACAGCCGCTCGGCCACGCCCCGCAGGCGCCCGGCCATGGCGTCCACCGTCTTCAGCGCCGGAGCGAGGCGGCGGTCGGTGAACTCCGCGATCGTCTGGAGGCCCTCCTCCCGCTCCTCGCGCAGTTCGGCGATGCGGCGCTCGACCAGCGCGGCATAGGCGCGCGTCGCGGCGAAGCGGTAGTCGGAGGCGGACGTCATCCGCTCGATCTCCGCGCCCAGCCCGATCAGCATCTGGAGAAGCTGGCGCTCCCGCCCGTCGGGACCGAGGTCCCGCAGTTCGGCCGTGATGCGCGTCAGCTCCCCGTCGATGGCCGTCATCCGCGGCGCGATCTCGCGCGCGACCGGCAGGCCGAGCAGCGCCATCATCCGGTAGGTCTCGATCTCCAGGAAGCGCTGAACCAGCCGTCCGGCCTGGCGCGGGCTGAGGCCGAAATCCTCGATGTAGACGCGCCCGAAGCCGTCGGCATGGACGCGGAAGTCGGTCCAGGCCGCCGCCGCCCCGCCGGAAACGCGGCTGCCGGCGAGGAACTCCTCCTCGAAATAGCGTTCGAGGACCATCGGATCACGGGCGCTGCGGCCCGCCGGCTCGATCACCACCCGGGTCGCGGCGAGGCGCTGACCCGGCAGGTCGTCGAGCCACTGGGGCGGGATGATCGGCGGGTGCGGCGCGCCGGCGAAGGGATCGTCGAAGGCGCTGCGGTCGAACAGGGTCCACGTGCAGAACTCGGTGTGCCGCTCCCACTTCAGGCGCACGCTTCCGAAGCCGCGCACCACGTGGGTGGCACCCGGCGGCACGTCGTGCAGGCCGAGGTGGGCCAGGAGCTTCGACAGGTGCGCCCGGTCGGCGGCCGCCCCGCCCTCGCCCGAGAGCATCGCGTGGTGGACGATCCGCTCCGGCGCCACCACGGGGGTGAACGGCCTCGCGTGGACCTCGTGGGCGAGGGCGAGGCGCAGGGGGTGGTCGGCGAGCGGCATCAGCCAGAACCTTGACCCATGCGGGGTCATTGCTCAAGCGACAATCGGCCGGTCCGTGCCGCCTGCGGTTGAGGCCGCGGATCAGAGGAGGTCGCGGAGCATCGCCACGAGCGGGACGTCGGCCGCCGGCATCGGATACCCGCCCATCCGCTCCACCCGCACCCAGGCGAGGCGCTGACCCTCCCGCGCGACCGGCGTC
>JBIJED010000055.1:0-9911 GCA_044343785.1 Azospirillales bacterium
CAGCCGGCCAGCATGACGGGCGGGCGCAGGCGGCCGGCGCGCAGGTCGGCCAGCACGCGGTCCGCGGTCGCGTCCGCCCGGTTGACGCAGACGTTGGGAACGATGCCCTGCTGGTGGAAGGTGTAGCCGGACGGCGCGAAGATCCGCCCCCAGGTGATCAGGAGTTCGCCCTTGTTCGGCATCTCCTCGATGATCTGGACGCTTCCCTTGCCGAAGGTGTTGCTGCCGACGAGCACCGCGCGGCCGCTGTCCTGGAGTGCAGCGGCGAGGATCTCGGCCGAGGAGGCCGAATTGTTGTCGACCAGGACGACCATCGGCAGGTCGTCCAGCCGGTCGTCGTTGGCCGCGTTGTAGACCTGCCCGCTCGCCGGATGGCGGCCGCGGGTGGTGATGATCTGGCCCTGGCGGATGAACATGTCGGCGACGGTGACCGACTGCTGGAGATAGCCGCCGCGGTTCCCGCGCAGGTCGAGGACGAGCCCCTGGAGCGAGCCGCGGCTGCGGCGCTTGGCCTCGGCCAGTTCGGCGGCCACGCGTTCGGGCGTGTTCCGGTTGAAGGCGGTGATCCGCAGGACGGCGACCGGCCCGTCCATCGCCAGCGTGACCGTGTTGACGACCACGAGGTCGCGGGTGATGACCAGCGTGCGCGGACGGCCGTCGCGCAGCACGCCCACCCGCACGACGCTGCCGATCGGGCCCCGGAGGCGGTCGCGCACCTCGTCCGACTTCAGCCCCGCCGCCTCGACGCCGTCGATCGTCGCGATCACGTCGCCGGTCTGGGCCCCCGCCTTCGAGGCGGGACTGTCGGGAAAGACGTCGCCCATCGAGGGGCGGCCGTCGGTCTCGGACAGGACGACGCCGATCCCGCCGTAGCCTTCCCGCCCGCCGCGCTCCTGCTCCGCCTCGCGGCGGGGGATGTAGCGCGTGTTGGCGTCGAGCCGGCTGGTCACCCCGTCGAAGACGGCCTTGTAGATGCCCTCCTCGCCCGCCGTGCGGACCCGGTCCGACGCCGCCGAGAGCCGGGCGACCGCCGCCCCCGTCACCTGCGCCCAGCGCTGGGGATCGTTCGTCTGCGGCAGTTCGATCTCCCCCGCCGCGACCGGTCCGGCCTTGAGCACGAGGCGGTTGGCCGTGCGGGTCACGTCCACGCCCTCGTCGAGCTTCACCAGCCCCCGGAGGCCGGAGACGGTGAGGTCGCCGAGGTCGACCGGATTGAGGTACTCCGTCGCCAGCTTGCGGTAGCCGAAGGCGAACATCCGCTCGCCGAAAACGGGGGTGGCCGCCACCGGAGGGGGGCGCGTGTCGGCGGCGCAGGCCGTGAGCAGCGCGACGGCCACCGATGCGGACAGGAACCGGCCGGTGCGGCCTTGCGAACGCGAGGACATCGAAGGTTCACCGCCCCGTCGCGGGGGCCGCGGAATCGCGGCCCGATCATCCGAACTGGTTATCACGATGCGATGGTCGGCGGCGGTGGTCAACGTCCGCCTGGGCGTGACCAAGCGGTGGCAGTCCGTCAGCCCCGCGGGCGCGGGCGGCTGCCGCGGCCCCGCGTCGGCACCGACCGGCGACGGCCCGGAAGGTCGTGGACCGGCGGAAGCCCGGGAAGGTCGGCACCGTCCGAGCCGACGAGGCCGAACAGCAGGCTGCGGGCCAGCGGATCGGCGTCGACGACGGTCACCTCCAGCCGGGCGCCCAGTCTGTAGACCCGCCCCCACTTCGTCCCGACCAGGGCGTGTCGGTCCTCCAGATGTTCGTAGAAGTCGTCCGGCAGCGCGGAGACGGGGACGAGGCCGTCTGCCCCGATCCCGTCGAGGCGCACGAAGATCCCGAAGCGGGTGACGCCCGAGATCCGGCCGCCGAAGGTCTCGCCCGCCCGCTCGGCCAGATGTGCGGCCGTGTAGCGATCGACCGCGTCGCGCTCCGCCTCGGCCGCCCGCCGCTCCGTCGTCGAGACGTGCGCCGCGGTCCGCTCCAGATCCACGATGCCCTCGTCGGTCAGCCCGTCCGTCCCCAGACCCAGCGCGCGGATCAGGCCGCGATGGACGAGGAGGTCGGCGTAGCGGCGGATCGGCGACGTGAAGTGGGCGTAGCGACGGAGCGCGAGGCCGAAATGGCCGATGTTCTCCGGATCGTAGGCGGCCTGCGCCTGGGCCCGCAGGATCAGCTCGTTCACCAGCAGCGCCTCCGGCCGCCCGGCGACCGCCTTCAGCACGTGTGTGAAGTGGGCGGGGACGAGGGCGCCCCTGGCGAGACCGTAGCCGATCGCCTCGAGGAACGGCCGCAGACCTTCCAGCTTCAGCGCGTCCGGCTGGTCGTGGACCCGGTAGACGCAGGGGACGCCGCGGCGCTCCAACTCGGTCGCCGCCGCGACGTTGGCGAGGATCATGAACTCCTCGATCAGGCGGTGCGCGTCCGTCTGTCGCCGCACCTCGATCGCGACCACGCGGCCTTGCGGATCGAGCCGGATGACCCGCTCGGGCAGGTCGAGTTCGAGCGTCCCGCGCCGCGCACGGGCCGCCGCCAGCGCGCGGTGGGCGGCATGGAGCGGGCGGATGACGGCGTCGAGCAGGGGGGCCGTCGTCTCGTCCGCGGCGCCGTCGATCGCCGCCTGCACCTGTTCGTAGGTGAGCCTCGCGGCCGATCGCATGAGGCCGCGGACGAACGCATGGTCGACGAGGTCGCCCCGGGCGTCGATGCGCATCCGGACGGCGAGGCAGGCCCGCGGCTCGCCCGGCACCAGCGAGCAGAGGCCGTTCGACAGCGCCTCCGGCAGCATCGGCACGACGCGGTCGGGGAGATAGCAGGAGTTGCCGCGGTTCCGCGCCTCACGGTCCAGCGCCGAGCCCGGCCGGACGTAGTGCGCCACGTCGGCGATCGCGACCAGAAGGCGCCAGCCGCCGGGGTTGGCCGGGTCGTCGTCCGCCTCGGCGAAGACCGCGTCGTCGAAATCGCGCGCGTCGGCCCCGTCGATGGTGACGAGGGGGATGGCGCGCAGGTCCTCCCGGCCCTTCAGGTCCGGCACGGTCCGTGCCTCCGCCTCGGCGAGGGCGGCGGGGGGGAACAGGGTCGGGATGCCGGCCTGGTGGATCGCGATCAGGCTGATCGTCCGCGGCGCGCCGGCGACGCCCAGCCGCTCGACGATCCGCACCTGGCGCAGGCCGAGGCGGGTCGCGGGCAGCACCTCGGCCAGGACCAGATCGCCCGGTTCCGCGTCGCCGGCCCCGTCGGGCGCGAGGGCGTAGTCGGTCTTCTGCCGCCGGTCCGACGGCCGGACCCGGGCCCCGCGCGGGCCGTACTCGTAGATCCCGACGACGGTGGCCGGCCCGCCCAGGAGCCGGCGCAGCACCCGCGCCTCGTAGGCGCCGTCCGGCGAACGGCGCAGCCGGGCAAGAACCCGTTCCCCGGGGCCGAGGGCGGCCTGCCCCGCGGGGTCGGGCATGACGAAGATCCGCGGGACGTCGTCGCCCTGCCAGTGGAGCGGCCGCGCGAGGCACTCCCCGTCGGCGTCCGTCCCCGTCACCTCGATCACCGCAACCTCGGGCAGGGTGCGCGGCGGGGCCAGCTGGCGCTTGCGACCGCGCTCGACCGCCCCGTCCGCCTCGAGGTCCTTCAGCAGCGCCTTGAGCCCCACCCGGTCGTCGCCGGAGATGCGGAAGGCGCGGGCGATTTCCCGGCGCCCGACCGGGGTCGGGCTGTCGCGGATGAAGTCGAGCAGCTGGTCCTTGGTGGGGAAGGGTGGCGGTGGCCGCGTCACCGCGACGCCCGCCGTCCCGTCTTCGGCGCCGCCTTGGCGGGCGTGGCCGCCGGAGCCTTCGCCGCCTTCGCCTTCGGGGACGCCTTCGCCTTGGCGGCCGGCTTCTTCGCCGGCGCCTTCGCCTTGGGCGCATCGCTCTGGTCGTCGTTCGCCGCCGCCTTGGCCTTGGTCGGCTTTCCCTTGCCGGCCTTCGCGGCCAGCAGGTCCACCGCCTGCTCCAGCGTCAGCTCGTCGGCGGAGACGGACTTCGGCAGCGATGCCATCACCTGCCCGTGCTTCACGTAGGGACCGTAGCGCCCCGCGTGCAGCGTCACCGGCTTCTTGTCCTTCGGATGGTCGCCGACGACCCGCGCCGCCGCCGCGGGGGCCCGCCCGGGCCGCGTGCCGGTGCCCGCGAGGAGTTCGGTCGCCCGGTTGATGCCGATCGTCAGCACGTCGTCGCCGGCCGGGATGTTCTTGTAGACCGCGCCGTGCTTCAGATACGGCCCGTACCGGCCGATGCCGGCCAGGACCATCTCCCGCGTCTCGCCGTGGACGCCGACCTCGCGCGGGAGCGCCAGGATCCGGAGTGCCAGGTCGAGATCGACGTCGGCCGGCTGGTATCCGGGCGGCAGGGACGCCCGTTTGGGCTTCTCGCCCTTCGCCACCACCGGCCCGGGTCCGGCCTGGACATAATGGCCGAACGGACCCTTGCGCAGCGTGACCGGCAGGCCCGTCGCCGGATCGGTGCCGAGGTCGCGCGGCCCCTCGAACTCGTTCGCGGCCTCCGGGTTGTCCGCGTCGACCACGGCCAGCGGCCGGGTGAAGCGGCACTCGGGATAGTTCGAGCAGCCGATGAAGGCCCCCGTCTTCCCGAGCTTCAGCCCGAGCCGACCGTTGCCGCACGACGGGCACGCCCGCGGGTTCGCCCCGTCCGGGCGGTCGGGGAAGAAGTGGGGGCCCAGCAGGTCGTCGATCGCGTCGAGCACCACCCGGCGCGTCCCGATCTTGCCGTCGAGATGTTCGACCGCCTGCTTGATGGGAACGAGGGCGTCGTCGTCCGACCGGGCGAAATCCAGCCAGAACTGGCGCAGCACGTCCTTCCAGGGGATGCGCCCGCCCGACACGTCGTCGAGGCGCTCCTCCAGCCCCGCCGTGAAGTCGTACTCCACGTAGCGCTCGAAGAAGCTGGTCAGGAAGGCGGTCACGAGCCGCCCGATGTCCGTCGGCGACAGGCGCCGCTTGTCGTTGACGACGTATTCGTGGTCCTGCATGCGCTGGATGGTCGCCGCATAGGTGGAGGGCCGGCCGATGCCGAGTTCCTCCAGCTTCTTCACGAGGCTCGCCTCGGTGTAGCGCGGCGGCGGCTGGGTGAAGTGCTGCTCCTTGCGCACGTCGCCGTGCTCCAGCCGGTCGTGCTCCTTCACCGGCGGAAGGCGGACGCCGTCGCCCTCCTCGTCCTCGCCCTTCTCGCCGACCGGATCGTCCCGGTCCTCGCGATAGACCTTCAGGAACCCCTCGAAGACGATCGTGGACCCCGTGGCCCGCAGCCGGACCTGCCGGTCGACCGACGCGACGTCGACCGCCACCTGGTCGAGGACGGCGCTCGCCATCTGGGAGGCGACGGTGCGCTTCCAGATCAGCTCGTAGAGGCGCTGCTCCTCCGGTTCGAGATGGCGGGCGACGTCCTCCGGCAGGCGGAAGACGTCGGTCGGCCGGATGGCCTCGTGGGCCTCCTGCGCGTTCTTCGCCTTGGAGCGGTAGACGCGCGGCGTCTCGGGCACGAAGCGGTCGCCCCAGGTCTTGCCGACCAGACGGCGCGCCGCTTCGATCGCCTCGTTCGACAGCTGGACGCCGTCGGTCCGCATGTAGGTGATGAGGCCGACCGTCTCCCCGCCGATGTCCACGCCCTCATAGAGGCGCTGGGCCACCTTCATGGTGCGCGTCGCGCCGAAGCCGAGCTTGCGGCTCGCCTCCTGCTGGAGGGTCGAGGTGGTGAAGGGGGGCGCGGGGTTGCGGCGGACCTGCTTCTTCTCGACCGCGTCGACCGAAAAGCGCGCGGGCAGGATGCGGGCGACCGCCTCGGCCGCCTTCGCCTCCGTGTTCAGGTCGAACCGGTCGAGCTTCCGGCCCTCGAGGTGCGTGAGCCGGGCGGCGAAGCGCCCGCCCTCGCCGGTGCGGAAGTCGGCGTCGACCGTCCAGTACTCCCGCGCCCGGAACGCCTCGATCTCCGCCTCGCGCTCGCAGACCAGCCGCAGCGCGACCGACTGAACGCGCCCTGCGGCCTTCGCCTTGGGCAGCTTGCGCCAGAGGACCGGCGACAGGGTGAAGCCGTAGAGGTAGTCGAGCGCACGGCGGGCGAGATAGGCGTCGACCAGTTCCCGGTCGATGTCGCGCGGGCGGCGCATGGCCTCCAGCACGGCCGGCTTGGTGATCTCGTTGAAGGTGACCCGCTGGACGGGGATCTTCGACAGGAGCCGCTTCGCCCCCAACACCTCGCGCACGTGCCAGGCGATGGCCTCGCCCTCGCGGTCGGGGTCGGTCGCCAGCACCAGCCGGTCGCCCTCGCGCACCGCCTTGGCGATGGCGTCCATGTGCTTCTTCGAGCGCTCGCCGAGTTCCCAGTCCATCTCGAAATCCGCCTCGGGGCGGACCGAGCCGTCCTTTTCCGGCAGGTCGCGGACATGGCCATAGGACGCGAGCACCGTGAAGCCGGGCCCGAGGTACTTGTTGATCGTCTTGGCCTTCGCGGGAGACTCGACGACGACGACGCTGTTGCCCGGCACGGAGCGCTGGCCTTTCCCGCCACCCATGTCCTTGTGCGGCGACTGCGGAAACCTTCAGACGAGGGCGACCTGATTGCCCGGATACCGGTGAAGCCGGCCGGCGAGTTCCATCTCCAGCAGGACGGTCGCCACGAGAGCGACTGACAATTGGCACTCCCTCACCAGTTCGTCAACGGAGACGGGGGTCGGCGACAGGGCCTCCCGGACGATCCGCCGCGCGGCCGCCAGGGCCGCCTCGTCGGGCGGGTCGTGGGGCGCCACGGGATCGCGGCCCCCGCGGTCCGGCTCCGACATGGGGCGGGCGAGGGTGCCGTGGAGGTGCTGGATCACGTCGTCGGCGCTCTCCGTCAGCACGGCACCCTGGCGCAGCAGGCCGTTCGTGCCGGTGCAGCGCGGGTCGAGCGGCGAGCCCGGAACGGCGAAGACGTCGCGCCCCTGTTCCAGCGCGAACCGGGCGGTGATGAGCGAGCCGGACCGGGCCGCCGCCTCCACCACCACGATCCCGACCGACAGGCCGGAGACGATGCGGTTGCGCCGCGGGAAGTGGCGCGCCTGCGGTTCCGTTCCGGGCGGAAGCTCGGCGACGACGGCGCCGACCTCCACGATCCGGTGATAGAGGTCGTCGTTCTCGGGCGGATAGATCATGTCGATCCCGCCCGCCTGCACGGCGACGGTGCCGGTGGCGAGCGCCGCCTCGTGCGCCGCCGTGTCGATCCCGCGGGCGAGGCCGGAGACCACGACGATCCCCGCCGTCCCGAGGCCCGCGGCGATCGTCGTCGCCATCTTGCGTCCCGCCAGCGACGCGTTCCGGGCGCCGACCACGGCGACCGTCGGCCGTTCCAGAAGTGCCGGGTGGCCGCGGACGCACAGCAGGGGCGGGGCGTCGTCGACCGCCCGCAGACGCGCCGGATATGCGGGCTCCATCAGGCCGACGAGGCGCGCGCCGATCCGGCGGCAGGCTTCGAGTTCCTTCTCCGCCTGCGCCTTCGTCGCGATCCGGAGCGCCGCCGTCCGTCCGCCGCGGCGAGCCAGATCGGGCAGGGCGGTCAGCGCCGCCGCGGCCGAGCCGTAGCGGTCGAGGAGCCGGCGGAACGTGATCGGTCCGACGTTCTCGCTGCGCGCCAGGAGCAGCCAGTCGAGACGCTCGCGATCGCTCAGAGGTCTGATCGACATGCCCGCCAATGTGGCGCCGTCGATCGGGGAACGCAATCTGAAGTCGAATTCTCAGCCCTTCTTGCGACCGATCCTCGGCTCGGTCCCGGCCAGCAGGCGGCCGATGTTCGCCCGGTGCTTCCAGAAGACCAGCAGGGCGACGAGGAGGAGCGGCTGCCAGACCGTGGGATGCACCGCCGCCTGCACCATGTCGCCGGCGACCAGCGGCGGCTCCCACGCCCCCGCGATGCGGCCCGGCCCCTGCAGCCAGCCGAGCCATGCCGCATACGCGGTCGAGAGCGCGATGCCGGTGAGCGCCGCCAGCGAGGAGATGCGGAACAGCGCGGCGGTCATGAGCCAGAGGAGGCAGGCCGCCACGCCCACCGGCCACGCGAGCGCCAGAAGGATGCCGAGCGTCGTCGCGACGCCCTTGCCGCCCCTGAAGCGCAGCCAGACGGGGTAGAGATGGCCGAGGAAGGCGCCGAGCGCCGCCATGACCGCCGTCTCGTGCCCCCAGGCCTGTGCGATCAGCACGGCGGCGGCGCCCTTGCCGCTGTCCAGCACCAGCGTCGCCAGCGCGAGGTCCTTGCGGCCGGTCCGCAGCACGTTGGTGGCACCGAAGTTGCCCGAGCCGATCGACCGGATGTCGCCGAGGCCCGCCGCGCGGACGAGGACGAGGCCGAAGGGCACCGAGCCGAGGAGATATCCCGCCACGAACGCCGCGACGAGGAACGGCCCTGCGAAGGACCAGCTGATGGGATCGGGCATGGGACGGGTCCGGGCGGATCAGGGGTCTGGCGGAAAGGCGCGGGTGAAGGCGGCCTCGCCGGCCGGGGTGAAGCGGATCACGCGTCCCTCCGCCCGGCGCGCCCAGCCCAGATCGACGAGGCGCACGAGCATGGCCGCGCCGAGCGCCCCGGCGAGGTGGTGTCGGCGCTCGCTCCAGTCGAGGCACCGGAGGCAGAGCGGCCGGCGAGCGCGCGCGAGCCCGCGGAAGTCGACGCCGAGGTCGGCCAGAAACAGCACCCCGTCCTCCGTCACCGCCGGCTCCGCCTCGTCGGCGACGAAGCCGCGGGCGACGAGGCTGCGGTAGAGCTGGACGCCGCTGGCGCCCGCCAGATGGTCGTAGCACAGGCGTGCCGTGCGCAGGGCCGGATCGCGCGGCCCTGTGCGCGTGCGCCGCGCCCCGGTGCGTCCGGCGAGACCCATCAGCCGCTCGATCACGTCGGCCACGTCCGGGCCGGAGAGGGAGAGGTAGCGGTGCCGTCCCTGCTTGCGCATCGCGAGGAACCCGGCCTCGGACAGCTTGGCGATGTGGCCGCTGGCGGTGGGGATCGAGGTGCCGGCCGCGTGGGCGAGTTCGGTCACCGTCAGCGCGCGCCCGTCCATGAGGGCGACGAGGATGTTCGCGCGCGCCGGATCGCCGATGAGCGCCGCGGTCGCGGCGATGGAAGGCCCGTCCTTCATGGTTCGACCGTAGCCGAAACATTGACGACGCTCAATCCGCCATGATCCCCGCCCTGCCGCATCCCGGGACCCGGACCATGATCACCTGCTTCATTCGCAAAGACCTGGAACACGCCCGCGCCGACGGCTTCCTGTCGAACGAGCGGTTCGAGAGCCTGAGCGAGCCCGGCAGGCCGCTCTCGCTCTCCTTTCGGCGGGGCGGGGCGGCGTCTTCGCCGGCTACCGGCTCCGGGTCGCGCACGTGGTCCGGGACTACGGACTGCACGATCGGGACGGAGCGCCGGCCGACAGCCGCGCGGTGCACGACCGCTGACGGGCCAAGACCGCCGACGGGGCGCTCAGTGCCCGTGGAGGAAGACGGTGCGTCCGTCGACCACGGTGCGGACCGCACGGCCCTGGGTGGGGCGCTTGTCGAAGGGCGTGTTCTTCGACTTCGACCGCAGCGCCTTCTCCTCGATCTTCCACGGCACGCCGGGGTCGAAGAGGACGAGGTCGGCCGGCGCGCCCACCCTCATGCGCCCGGCCTCCATCCCCAGGATCGCGGCCGGGCGGTGGGTGACCAGCGCAAGCGCGGCCAGCAGCGGCAGGGTTCCCTTGTGGTGCAGTTCCAGCACGAGCGGCAGCAGCGTCTCCAGCCCCACCCCGCCGGCGGCGGCCTGATCGAAGGGCACGCGCTTCGAGTCCTGGTCGTGGGGGCGGTGGTCGGAGGCGACCGCGTCGATCGTCCCGTCGGCCAGCCCCTCGACGATCGCCCGCCGGTCCATCTCGCCCCG
>JBIJED010000550.1:0-2769 GCA_044343785.1 Azospirillales bacterium
GAGGGGGTCGCCGCAGCGGACCCTCCTCGTCGCCCTATCCCTCCTCCTCCTCGCCGTCCCGGCCGCGGCGGCCGATCCCGGGCGCGGGCGGGCGATCGTCGTCGACCGGACGAAGGGCCTCTGCCTTCTGTGCCATTCCGGCCCCTTCCCGGAACAGCGGGCGATGGGAACGCTGGCGCCCGACCTGTCCGGCGTCGGATCGCGCCTGACGCTTCCGGAGATCCGGCAACGGGTGGCCGATCCGGCGGCGACGAACCCGGACACGATCATGCCGTCCTACGCCCGCACCGACGGGCTCGTCCGGGTGGCTGGCCCTTTGCGCGGACGCCCCATATTGACGAACCAGGAGATCGACGACGTGGCGGCGTTCCTCGCCACGCTGGAATGAGGACGGGACAGCGATGACCGGAACCATGGGCGCGCCCTCGCGGCGCGGGATCCTCGGCCTCGCCACGGGCGGCGGGCTCCTGATGCTCGGCCTGCGCCCGGCCGCGGCGACGCCCGCCGGCATGGAGGCGGCCGTGCGCGCCTTCGCCGAGGGTGCGCCGATCCGCCCCGGCCGGGTGAAGATCGACATCCCCGTACTGGTGGAGAACGGCAACGCCGTGCCGACCACCGTCACGGTGGAGAGCCCGATGACCGCCGCGGACCACGTGCGGACGATCGCGCTGTTCAACGAGCGCAACCCGCTGCCCGACATCGCGCACTTCCACCTCGGCCCCCGGTCGGGCCGTGCGAAGGTCGCGACCCGCATCCGGCTCGGCGACAGCCAGACGATCATGGCCGTCGCCCGCATGTCCGACGGCTCCTTCTGGTCGGCGACGGCCGACCTGATCGTCACGCTTCCCGCCTGCATCGAGGGGTGAGCCCATGGCCCGCGCGCTCGTCAACGTGCCGTCCACCGCCCGCAGGGGCGAGGTGATCGAGATCCGGGCGCTGGTGCAGCACCCGATGGAGACCGGCTTCCGCCCCAAGGGCGACGGAACGATGGTTCCGCGCGACATCATCGCCCGCTTCGAATGCGTCTACGACGGCGAGACGGTGTTCGCCGCCGACCTGCACCCGGCCATCTCGGCCAACCCGTTCCTGTCCTTCACCACCGTCGCGACAGCCTCGGGCGAGGTCCTGCTGCGCTGGACCGACGACAAGGGACGCGTGCAGGAGGAGCGGGCGACGATCACCGTGACCGGCTGAGGCCGGGGTGCGCCGCGCCCGCCTCGCGCCGATCGCCCTGCTGCTGGCGGCCCTCCCGTCGATGGACCGGCCCGCGCTGGCCGAGGACGACCGGCGCTCGGGCTACGAGTTCATGTCGCCCGGCACCCGGGCGATGCAGGACGACGATTTCGCCAACCCCGGCATGTTGAGCGTGCTGGAGGGCGACCGGCTCTGGTCCGCACCCGCCGGGACGACCGGTCGATCCTGCGCCGACTGCCACGGGCCGATCGAGGGCACCATGGCCGGCGTGGCGGCCCGCTACCCGGCCTTCGACCCCGCGACCGGCGGGGCGCTCGACCTCGCCGGCCGGATCGATCGCTGCCGGACGGAGAACCAGGGTGCCGCCCCCCTCGCGCGGGAGGGGCGCGACCTGCTCGCGCTCACCACCGCCGTCGCCCACCGCTCCCTCGGGATGCCCGCGGCACCGCCCGACGATCCCCCGATGGGGCCGACGGTGGAGGAGGGGCGGCGGCTCTGGACGACCCGGATGGGCCAGCTCAACTTCTCCTGCGCCGACTGCCACGACGCCAACTGGGGCCAGCGCCTCGGCGCCTCGCCGATCCCCCAGGCGCACCCGACCGGCTATCCGATCTACCGGCTGGAATGGCAGGACACGGGGTCGCTCCAGCGGCGGATGCGCGGCTGCATGACCGGCGTGCGGGCGGAGCCCTTCGCCTACGGGTCGGCCGCGTTCACGGCGCTGGAGGCGTTCCTCATGGTCCGCGCCCGGGGCATGCGGATGGAGACGCCGGGCGTACGGCCCTGAGGGCCGGCGCCGGCGCCCTTGCCGGATCGCAGGGACCCTTATGCCCTCGGTCCGGTCGGGGAGAGGAGGGCGGCGATGATCCGGCTGGACGAAGGGCGGGTGGACGAAGGGCGGGTGGACGGGCGGCTGGTGCAGGAGACGGCGTTCCGAGGGGGCGACGCCCCTCAACCCGACCGGCGCCGCGCGTCCGCCTCGCGGATCTCGCGGGCGACGCCCCTCAACCCGACCGGCGCCGCGCGTCCGCCTCGCGGATCTCGCGGGCGACGCGGCGGGTGATCGAGCGCAGCGCCTCGTACTCCTCCGGCGTGAGCGCGGCGAACACCTCCGCCTCCACCCGGTCGGCGACCGCATCGCAGGCGGCGAGCAGGCGCCGGCCCGACGCGGTCAGCCGCATCTTCAGGATCCGGCGGTTGGCCGGGTCCTCCTTGCGCAGGATCAGCCGGCGCCGCTCCAGCCCCGCGATCAGCTCGTTCATCGTCTGCGGCGTGACGAAGAAGCGGCGCGACAGCTCCGCCGAGGAGATTCCCTCCCGCGCGCCGATGGTGGCGAGTGCGGTGTACTGGATGCCGGTCACCTCGTGCTCGCGCAGCGCCTCCTCCAGCCGGCCGCGCACGGCGAAGTTGGCGAGGTTCAGGAAGAACATCGCCCGCGGTCGCGCGGCCTGCCATGTCGCCGTGTCCGGCGCCTCTTCGGTCACGTCCAAGGACCTCTCCACGACCGCCCCGCCGGCGAGTATCGCGCAACCGTTGCGTCCGGCAAGCCCCGGTGGCGGCGAGCGGATCGTGGCG
>JBIJED010000056.1:0-9878 GCA_044343785.1 Azospirillales bacterium
TACCGCGCGGCGGGCGGATACCGCCTGCTGGCCGACTGCCGCGACGGGCGGACGCGGGTGGAGGCCGTGATCGGGACGCTGAAGGCGTCGGGCCTGCGCGGCATGGGCGGGGCCGGCTTTCCGACCGGGACCAAGTGGGACCTCGTGGCCAGGGAGGCGGGCCCCCGCCTGATGGCGGTCAACGCCGACGAGGGGGAGCCCGGGACCTTCAAGGACCGCTGGTTCCTGGAGACCGACCCCCACCGCTTCGTGGAAGGGATGCTGATCGGCGCCTGGGCCGTCGGGGCCGAGGCCGTCCACGTCTATCTGCGCGACGAGTATCCGGACGCCCGCGCCATCCTGCTGCGGGCCTTCGAGGGGGTCCGCGCCGCCGGCCTTTCCCCCCACGCCACGATCCGGCTGCACCGCGGCGCGGGCGCCTACATCTGCGGGGAGGAGTCGGCGATGCTGGAGAGCATCGAGGGCCGCCGCCCGTTGCCGCGCAACAAGCCGCCCTATCCGTCCGAATCCGGCCTCTTCGGCCGCCCGACGCTGATCAACAACGTCGAGACGTTGTGGTGGGTGCGCGACATCGTGGAGCGCGGGGCCGACTGGTGGGCGGGGCAGGGCCGGCGGGGGTGCCGGGGGCTGCGCAGCTTCTCGGTCTCCGGCCGCGTCCGGTCGCCGGGCGTGAAGGTGGCGCCCGCCGGCATCACCGCGCGGGAACTGATCGAGGAGGTCTGCGGCGGCATGGCCGAGGGGCACGCGTTCCGCGCCTATCTTCCCGGCGGCGCGTCGGGCGGCATCCTTCCGGCGTCGCTCGCGGACCTGCCGCTCGACTTCGGGACGCTGGAGCCGCACGGGTCGTTCATCGGCTCGGCCGCGGTCGTGGTGCTGTCCGACCGCGACGACCTGCGCGCCGTCGCCCGCAACCTCGTCCGCTTCTTCGCCGACGAGAGCTGCGGCCAGTGCACCCCCTGCCGGGTCGGCACCGGGAAGGCGGAGCACCTGCTGGCCGCCGACCGCTGGGACCGGGGACGGCTGGAGGATCTGACGGCGGTGATGGTCGACGCGTCGATCTGCGGGCTGGGACAGGCGGCGATGAACCCCGTCCGCTCCCTCTGGCGCCATTTCCCGGAGGATGTGCCGTGACCGTGTCCTTCACGCTGGACGGCCGGACGGTCGAGGCCGGGCCGGGCGAGACGGTCTGGCAGGTGGCGCGGCGGGAGGGGACGGAGATCCCCCACCTCTGCCACCGGCCCGAGCCCGGCTACCGGCCCGACGGAAACTGCCGCGCCTGCGTGGTGGAGATCGAGGGGGAACGCGCGCTCGCCCCCGCCTGCCTGCGCACGCCGAAGCCCGCGATGGTGGTGCGGACCGGGAGCGAGCGGGCGGCCCGCGCCCGGCGCCTCGTGATGGAACTCCTCCTGGCCGACCGGCCGGCGCGCGACGCCGCCCCCGACCCGGAGGCGCCGCTCTGGCGCTGGGCGGAGCGGACGGGGGCGGACGCGGGCCGGTTCGGCGACCGCCGCGCCGCCCGACCGGCTGGCCCGCCGCCCGACCGCAGCCACCCCGCCATCGCCGTGCGGCTGGACGCCTGCATCCAGTGCGGCCTGTGCGAGCGGGCCTGCGGCGAGGTGCAGGGGAACGACGTCATCGGCATCGCCGGGCGGGGTGCGGGGGCCCACGTGGTCTTCGACCTGGACGATCCGATGGGCGCCAGCACCTGCGTCGCCTGCGGGGAATGCGTGCAGGCCTGCCCGACGGGCGCGCTGTTGCCGGCGGCTGTCGTGGACGAGGCCGGGCGCGTGGCGGCCCGGCCGGATCGGACGGTGGACAGCGTCTGCCCCTATTGCGGGGTGGGTTGCCAGATCACCTATTCGATCAAGGACGACCGGATCCTGACCGTCGAGGGGCGCGACGGGCCGTCGAACCGTGGCCGGCTGTGCGTGAAGGGCCGCTTCGGCTTCGACTACGTCCACAGCCCCCAGCGCCTGACCGTGCCGCTGATCCGCCGCGACGGCGTGCCCAAGGGCGACACGGACATCGACCCCGCGAACCCCTTCACCCACTTCCGCGAGGCGACGTGGGAGGAGGCGATGGCGCGGGCGGCGGGCGGCCTTGTCCGCATCCGCGACGAACACGGCGGGGGGGCGCTCGCCGGCTTCGGCTCGGCCAAGGGCACGAACGAGGAGGCCTATCTCTTCCAGAAGCTGGTGCGGACCGGGTTCGGCACGAACAACGTCGACCACTGCACCCGGCTGTGCCACGCCTCCTCGGTCGCCGCGCTGATGGAGGGGATCGGGTCGGGGGCCGTGACGGCGCCCTTCATGGCCGCGGCCGACGCGGACGTGATCGTCGTGATCGGCGCCAACCCGGCCGAGAACCACCCCGTCGCCGCCACCTTCCTGAAGAACGCGGTCGCCCGCGGGGCGAAGCTGATCGTGATGGACCCGCGGGGCACGGCGCTCGACCGCTTCGCGACCCAGATCGTCCGCTTCCGCCCCGGGCGCGACGTGGCGCTGCTCAACGCCATGCTCCACACGATCGTGGAGGAGGGGCTGTGGAACCGGGCCTTCGTGGAGGCGCGGACGCGGGACTTCCGGGCGCTCGCCGACCACGTCCACGCCTTCCCGCCCGAGGCGATGGCGGAGGTCTGCGGCGTGCCGGCCGAGACGATCCGCACGGTCGCCCGTCTCTACGCCAAGGCCGGCGCGGCGATCGTCTTCTGGGGCATGGGCGTGTCGCAGCACGTCCACGGCACCGACAACGCCCGCTGCCTCATCGCGCTGGCGACGATCTGCGGGCACGTCGGGCGGCCGGGCACGGGGCTGCATCCGCTGCGCGGCCAGAACAACGTGCAGGGCGCGTCGGACGCCGGCCTCATCCCCATGTTCCTGCCCGACTACGCCCGGGTGGAGGACGCCGACGCCCGGGCGCGGCTGGAGGATCTCTGGGGCGCGCCGATCGACCCGAACCGCGGCCTGACGGTGGTCGAGATCATGGAGGCGATCGGCGCCGGGCGCATCCGCGGCCTCTACGTGATGGGCGAGAACCCGGCCATGTCGGACCCCGACCTCGTCCATGCCCGCGAGGCGCTGGCCCGGCTCGATCACCTCGTGGTGCAGGACATCTTCCTGACCGAGACGGCGGCCTTCGCCGACGTGGTGCTGCCGGCCTCCGCCTGGCCGGAGAAGGACGGCACGGTCACCAACACGAACCGGCAGGTGCAGCGGGGCCGCGCCGCCCTGCCGCTGCCCGGACGGGCGCGGCGCGACCTCGACGTGCTGGTCGACCTCGCCCGGCGCCTCGGCCTGCCCTGGAGCTACCGCGGCCCGGCCGACGTGTTCGAGGAGATGGCGCGGGCCATGCCGTCCTTCGCCAACATCGGCTGGGACCGGCTCGACCGGGAGGGGAGCGTCACCTATCCCTGCGCGGCCCCCGACGCGCCGGGCGCGGACATCGTCTTCGCCGACGCCTTCCCCACCGCCGACGGCCGGGCGCACCTCGTCCCGGCCGACCTCGTCGACCCGGCCGAACTGCCCGACGACGCCTATCCCATGGTGCTGACCACGGGCCGGCAGCTGGAGCACTGGCACACCGGCACGATGACGCGCCGGACGGCGGTTCTCGACGCGCTGGAACCCTCGCCCACGGTCTACGTGGCGCCGGCCGACCTGCGCCGGCTCGGCCTCGCGGCCGGGGACCGGGTACGGCTGACGACCCGGCGCGGGACGATCACGCTGGACGCGCGGGCGGATGCCCGCATCCAGCCCGGCACGCTGTTCCTGCCCTTCGCCTACGCCGAGGCGGCGGCGAACGTGCTCACGAACCCCCGCCTCGACCCCCACGGCCGCATCCCCGAGTTCAAGTTCGCGGCCGTGCGGATGGAGGGGGCGTGATGCCGGGTTTTCCACAGAATCAGGGAACAACTCTGTGGAAAAGCCTGGGAGTCCCCATGCGCGGCCAGGGCTTGGCGGGCGATCCCCCGGTCGCGGCGCGCGGGGGCGCCGTCAAGCCCGATGCGCGTCCTGCGCGCATCCGTCCCCGCCGCGGCGCCTGGGGCGTCGCCGACGATTGCGGTTCTCCCCTGTTTGGATACATGGTACGTTATCAGTCGACGTGTCGCATCAATCTTTCGCAAGTGTCCGCATGTCCAAGGGTCTCGAGATCACCCGCAAGGCCATCGGCGTCATCGCAGACGCGCTCGAAACCGCGTCGCCGGCCGCCGATCAGGATGCGAAGGGCGTCGTGAAGCTCCTGCGGGCGCATGAGGCGGGCGACAACAGCGCCGACCTGTTCGAAGCGGCCCGCCAGTTCAATCGGCTCGAGGTTCCCCTTCGCAGGAGGGTCGCGACCGATGCGGAGAGGTCGGCGAAGGTCCGGTGGGGCCAGAAGGCGGCCAAGCCCGTCGAGGCGCCGGCTCCGACGATCGCGGCATCGGCCAAGCCCGCCGCCAAGGACAAGAAAACCGGATCGAGCCTCTTCGGCATCCTCAACCGCCGCTGACCCGCCTCAGAACAGGCGGGGTGCGAAGGACTGCGGCGCCGGATCCGCGACCGACGTCCCCTCCGCCGTGACCTCGATCACGGCGAGGCCCCGGTCGACCTCGCCGCCCGGCTGGAAGCGGAAGATCCCGTCGACGCCCGCGAAGCCATCCGGCGCCATGATGGTCTCCGGCGCCAGCCCGATCGGCACCGGCCCGCGCGCGAGCACGGCCGCGAGCTGGACCGCGTCGAACGCGATCGTTCCGATTCGCGGCGGTCGCCGGCCGTAGACCGCGGCGTAGCGGCTCTCGAACGCCTGCCGGGCGGTCGGATCGGGCGCGGCATACCAGCCGCCGGCCAAGAGGGGCTCCCGGCCGAGGCCCGGCTCGTCCCACAGGCCGGTGCCGAGGATCCGCACGCGTCCGGGCCGGAGGCCGAGCGAGGCGAGCTGCCCGGCGATCTCGCGCAGGCGGGCGCCGCCGTCGGCGATCATCAGCGCGTCGAAGTCCGGTTCCGCGAGCCCCTGTCGGATCGCCATGTCGGCGCCGGGGCCCTGGATGGCCGGGCGGTCGAGGACCCGCGCGATGCCCGCCCGGACCTCCGGCGCGCCGGTGCCCTCCAGTCGCCCGGTGCGCACGAGCGTGCCGCCAGCGCGGTCGAGGGTGGCGCGCAGCGCCGCCTCCACCTGGTCGCCATAGGGGCCGGACGGGGCGATCAGCGCGATGCGGCGCACGCCCTGCGCGATCGCGTGGCCCGCCACGCGGGCCACCTGCTCCCCGGGCGTGAAGCCGAAGACCCAGACGCCGTCCCGCGCGACCGCCCGGTCGGAACTGAGTGCCACGACCGGAACGCCGGCCGAGCGGGCGATGCCGGCCGCGGCCTGCACCTCGGCCGCGAACAGCGGGCCGACGACGAGCCGCGCGCCCCCGTCGATCGCCGCGCGCATGGCGTCCGCCGCCCCCGCGGGGGTGCCGCGGGTGTCGCGGGAGAGGAGGACGAAATCCTGGTCGGCGGTGTCGAACACCGCAAGCTGTGCCGCGTCGAGCAGCGCCGTGCCGATCTGTCCCCCCTGCCCCGACAGGGGCAGGAGCACGGCGACCCGCGTCCGCGGGTCCGCCGGCACGGCCGGCCTCGGCGCTTCGGCAACCGGTGGTGGCGGACGTTGCGTCGAGAGCGGCGGCGAGGATACCGTGGGCGCACAGGCGCCCAGCGCCAGAAGCCCCATCGCCAGCATCCCGATCCGTCGGGAGAGAACCGTCGCCGTCGTCCGCCGTGCCACGCGCATCCCCTGTTCCGTCGCCGGGTCCGGGCGTCACCCTAGCCACGGCCCCCGTGCAAGTAAACGGCGCGCCGACCCCGCGGGTCCGCCGGTGAGGCGGGCCGGATCGGCGGCCCGGCGGCGCGCGGTGGCCGTGGGGCGGGTGGCCGAGGCGGCCTGCCGGCTGGCGCTGCGCCTCAAGGGCTACCGCATCGTCGCGGCCGATCTCCGCCTGCCCCAGGGGCAGATCGACATCGTGGCCGTGCGCGGCCGGGTGATGGCGGTGGTGGAGGTGAAGGCGCGGCTCGACGGCGGCGCGGCCGAGACCATCGGGCGGCGCCAGCGGGATCGCCTCGCCCGTGCGGCCGAGGTCCTGCGCGCCCGCCGCCCCGACCTCGCCGGCCTCGCGCTGCGCTTCGACGCCATGCTGGTGGGCGGCCTCCGCTGGCCCCGGCACGTCGTCGACGCGTGGCGGCCGGAGGCGTGAGCGCGCCTTCGTCGCCTGCCGGGTCGACAAGCGGCGGCGCATCGTCTAGGTGAAGGGCGCCGGAACCGGGGGGCTGCCGCGTGTCCGTACGCGACGACGCCATCGATTATCTGACGCGGGTCGGCCGCACCGCCGATCCCGACATCGACATCGCCACGACGTCGGTGCGCCTCGCCGCGGCGCTCGCCCCGCCGGCGAGCTTCGCGCCCTACGACGCGCACCTCGCGGCCCTCGTCCGCACCGCCGCGGAGCGGGCGGCCGTGGCGCGGTCGCTGGAGGCGCGCATCCGCGTCCTGGCCGGCGTCATGACCGGCGACTTCGGCTACGCCGGGGACAGCGAGACCTACGACGACCTCGCCAACGCCGACCTGATGCGGGTGATCGACCGGCGGCGGGGGCTTCCCGTGGCGCTCGGCATCCTGTGGCTCCATCTCGCGCGCGCGCTCGGCTGGGCCGGGGAGGGGCTGAACTTCCCGGGCCACTTCCTCGTGCGGATCGAGGCCGACGGGACGCGGGCGATCGTCGATCCCTTCAACGGGGGCGCCGTGCTTGCGGCGGCCGACCTGCGCGAACTTCTCAAGGCGACGGCGGGGGAGGGGGCGGAGCTCACCGCCGGGCACTATGCCGCCGTCGGCACCCGCGACGTGCTGCTGCGCCTGCAGAACAACATCAAGCTCCGCCACATGAACGCCCGGCGGTTCGCGGAGGCGGCGGCGGTGATCGACACCATGCTGCTGATCGCGCCGGACGCGCCGCCGCTCCTGCGCGAGGCCGGCATCGTGAACGCCTGGCTGGGGAACCTGACACGCGCCATCGGCTCGCTCGAACGGTTCCTCGCGTCCGCCCCGCGCGACGCCGCGGCCGCCGAGGCCGACCAGATCCTCCGCCAGCTTCGCCGCAATCTGAACTGACCCCGCACGACCGGAGCCGCCCGTGAGCCTCGCCGTCGCCATCCAGATGGATCCGATCGAGACCATCAACATCGACAAGGACAGCAGCTTCATGATGGCGCTGGAGGCCCAGCGCCGGGGCCACGCGCTCTATCACTATCTGCCGCGCGCGCTGTCCTTCCGTCATGGGCGGCTGTACGCGCGGGCGCAGCCGCTCACGGTGAAGCGCGCGTACGGGGCGCACTTCGCGTTCGGCGCGGCGGAATGGCTCGACCTCGCGACGATGGACGTGATCCTGATGCGCCAGGACCCGCCCTTCGACATGGCGTACATCACGGCGACCCACCTCCTCGAACACGTCGCGAGGACGGCGCTGGTGGTGAACGATCCCGAGCACGTGCGCAACGCGCCGGAGAAGCTGTTCGTCACCCACTTCCCCGACCTGATGCCGCCGACGCTCATCACGTCGGACCGTGAGGAGGTGCTGGCGTTCCGGGCCGAGCACAAGGACATCATCGTCAAGCCGCTGTTCGGGAACGGCGGGGCCGGCGTCTTCCACCTGAAGCCCGACGACGAGAACCTCGGCTCGCTGCTCGAGATGTTCACCCAGCTCTACCGCGAGCCGATCATCGTGCAGCGCTACCTGCCGGAGATCCGGGCGGGCGACAAGCGCATCATCCTGGTGGAGGGGGAGCCGATGGGGGCCGTCTCCCGCATCCCGCAGGCGGGCGAGGCGCGGGCGAACTTCCACGCCGGGGGCGCGGCCGGGAAGACCGCCCTGACGACGCGCGAGCGCGACATCTGTGCCGCCATCGGGCCGGCGCTGCGGGCCCGCGGCCTCATCTTCGTCGGCATCGACGTGATCGGCGACCACCTGACCGAGATCAACGTCACCTCGCCCACCGGTATCCAGGAGATCAACGCGCTGGACGGCATCACCATCGAGGTGACGCTGTGGGACGCGATCGAGGCGCGGGTCGCCGCCCGGAAGACCGCCCGGGCCTGACGGCCCCGGGCGTCGACCCGACCCCGGCCTCAGGCCCAGCGCTGGCGCGCCGTCCAGCCCGCGAGGCTCTCCGGGTTCACGCCGAGGTCGCGCCAGCCGGCCGGGTCGCGGACGGCCGCCGTGCGGTGCGCCCCGAGGTGCGCGTACAGCGACGCGATGTCGTCGCCGGCCGGCGCGCCGAACGCGCCGTTCAGCCCGGCCGATCGCGAGGGTATTTTTCGGCATCGGTGGAACTCCACGACGGGTTTGATATGATCCGGTCAGCGCAGTTCACATCGAACGCGTAAATACGCACCATTTTCGCACATACTATCCTTTTTGATACCATAGGAGGACGCCATGACCGGACCGCTCGGCCCGGGGGACTGCCCGGTCGACGCCACGCTCGCGATCATCGGGGGCAAGTGGAAGGCGCTGATCCTCTATCACCTGCGGGACGGGCCGCGCCGGTTCGGGGAACTGCGCCGGCTGATCCCCGGGGTGACGCAGCGGATGATCACCCAGCACCTGCGCGAGCTGGAGGCGGACGGGATCATCCACCGCGCGGTGTTCGCGGTCGTTCCGCCGCGGGTGGACTATTCGCTCACCCAGACCGGGCGGACGCTGCTTCCCATCCTCGAGGCGATGGCCGTCTGGGGCACGACGCACAGGGCGCGGACCGGCGTGACGACGCGGGCGGCCTGACCGCTGCCGCCCGAAGCCTGTCCGGCGCGAGGTCGCGAACACCCTGTGGCCGACGACGCTGCGGCGATTCCGCGTCGAAAAACCGAAGGGATTTCCCTTCGGTCGCGGAATCGGTCATGTTCGCGAAGCCGCCAGGTCGGCGGTTCCCTGCCGCCCCGAAAGCGCCCCGCCCCGATGGATTATGTCTTCGATCTCATCAAGAGCTACGGGGCGTGGTTCTACGTCATCACCTTCATCTGGACGTTCTTCGAAGGCGAGACGTTCGTCATCTTCGCGGGGCTTGCCGCGGCGCACGACATCCTGCGGCTCGACCTGCTGATCCTGGCCGCGTGGTCCGGAAGCTACTGCTGCGACCAGACGATGTTCTACCTCGGCCGCCGGTTCGGTCCGCGGATCCTCGACCGGTTCCCGAAGATGCGGCCCGGCGTGGAATCCGCCCTCGGCTGGACGCGCAAGAACAGCACCGTCTTCATCCTGACCTTCCGCTTCATCTACGGCGTGCGGAACTTCGCCTCCTTCGCCATCGGGATGAGCGGCGTGACGTGGCCGCGCTTCGCCATGCTGAACTTCTTCGCGGCGGGCGTCTGGGCGATCAGCTTCGCCGGTGCCGGCTACATCCTGGGCGAGGTCCTGGGCGCGGTGATCGGGGAGCACATCCACACCGCCATGATCGGGATGCTGGTGCTGTTCATCGTCATCGTCGGCGGCAAGGTCCTTCTCAAGCGGCGGGCGAAGGCGGCCTGAGCCGCCCCGCCCTCCCCGTCACCGGCCCGCGCCGTTCATCCGCCCGCCGGGGTGAGGCGCAGCACGGCACCGTCGCTCTCGTCGGTCAGCGCGTAGATCTCGCCGTCCCGCCCCTGCCGCACGTCGCGGATGCGCGCTCCGAGCGCGATCCGCTCCTCGCCCGTCACCCGGGTCCCGTCGAGCGTGAGGCGCACGATCCCCCGTGTCCCCAGACCGCCGACCAGCAGGCTGTCGCGCCACGCCGGGAACCGCCCGCCGGTGTAGAAGGCCATGCCCGAGGGCGAGACGGCCGGAACCCAGTGGTGGACGTCCTGCGCGAGGTCGGGACGGGTCGGCGGCTTCG
>JBIJED010000551.1:0-2763 GCA_044343785.1 Azospirillales bacterium
CGACGGGCTCGGGGCGAGGGCACCCTTTTTCTCGTGGGCCCCGTTTCGGACTCCTCGCTCCCCCCGAGCCTCGTCCTGAGCCCGTCGAAGGACGGGGCGGGCGCCTTTCGTCGGAGCCCCCCGTGCACGTCACGGTGATCGGCGGCGGGCTGGTCGGGCTCGCCTGCGTGCACGCGCTCCTCGACGAGGGGCACATGGTCACCCTGGTCGAACCCGGGGCCGAGCCCGGGCGGCCGAGCGACGGCAACGCCGGCTGGATCGCCCATGTCGACATCCTCCCGCTCGCCTCGCCCAAGGTGTGGCGGAACCTGCCCCGGTGGCTGTTCGACCCGCTGGGGCCGCTGGCCATCCGCCCCGCCCACCTGCCCCGCCTGCTGCCCTGGCTGGCGCGGTTCGTCGCCGCCTCCTCGCCCGCCCGCATCGCCGGGAGCAGCCGCGCCATCCGCGCGCTGAACGCCTTGGCGCTCCCGGCCTGGGAACGGCGGCTCGACGGCCTCGGCCTCGCCGGCCACCTGCGCCGCACGGGCCAGCTCTCCGTCTGGTCGACCGGGCGCGCCTTCGCGGCGGCGCGGGCGACCCTCGACACGCAGCGCCGCCTCGGCATCGCGGTGGAGATCCTCGACCGGCAGGGGATCGCGCAGATCGAGCCCGCGCTGGGCCCCCGCGCCGCGGCCGGTGCCCTCTATCACGACGTCGCGCACGTCGCCGACCCGGCACACCTGACCGCGGCGCTTCGCGACCGGGCGTTCGCGCGCCAGTGCCGGCACGTGGACGGCCGGGCGGTGGGCGTCGTGCCCACCCCGGACGGCGTGCGTATCCAGGTGGAGGGCAACCGCATGGTGGCGGCGTCGGCCTGCGTCATCGCCGCCGGCATCTGGTCCCGCCCGCTGGCCGCGGCCGTGGGCGACCCGGTCCCGCTCGACACCGAGCGGGGCTACAACGTCACGCTGCCGCCGGGCACGCTGGGGCTGACGCGGCCGGTCGCCTTCGAGGGCGAGGGGTTCGTGACCACGCCCTTGGACACCGGCGACCGGGTGGGCGGCGCGGTGGAGTTCGGCGGGCTGGAGGCCGCACCCGACATGCGCCGGGTCGACGCCATCCTCGCCCGCCTGCGCCCCTGGCTGCCCGACCTTCCGGCGCGCCTGCCGGACGGGCCGCGCTGGATGGGCTTCCGCCCCTCGTTTCCCGACAGCCTGCCGGTCATCGGGCGGTCGGCCGCGAACCCGCGCATCGTCCACGCCTTCGGCCACGGCCACCACGGCCTGACCCAGGCGGCGGCGACGGCGGAGATCGTGGTGGCGCTGATCGCCGACCGTCCGCCGCCGACGGACCCCGCGCCCTATTCGCCCGCCCGCTTCCGCTGATCCGGGCGGAGCAGGCGGGCGACCGGGCGGGCGGCCCTCGACACCTTCGCATATCGTCTTTGCGCGCGGCGCCGGTGTGCTATGGTTGTCGACCGTGCTCCCCGTGAGGGGCGCGTCCGTTCCGGCTCACCCATCGAAGCGGTCCCTGGCATGAAGCTCACGATCGAACGCGCCGCCCTTCTCCGGTCTCTGGGCCACGTTCAGCGGGTCGTTGAGCGGCGCAACACCATCCCCATCCTGTCCAACGTGCTGTTTCGGGCGAAGGGGGACGCGCTGTCCTTGACCGCGACCGACATGGACCTGGAGATCGTGGAGACGGTCGCCGCCGAGGTGGCGCGCGCCGGCGCGGCGACCGCCCCCGCCCACACGCTCTACGACATCGTGCGCAAGCTGCCCGACGGCAGCCAGGTGGAGATCGACGGCGGCGACGGCGGGATGATCACGCTGCGCTCCGGCCGGTCCCAGTTCAAGCTGGGCTGTCTGCCGGTGGAGGACTTCCCCCAGATGTCGGGCACCGACGTCTCGCACAGCTTCACCGTCGCCGCGGGCGACCTGCGCACCCTGATCGACCGCAGCCGCTTCGCGATCTCCACCGAGGAGACGCGCTACTACCTCAACGGCATCTATCTCCACGCCGCCAAGGCGCGGACGGGCGGCAGCGACATTCCCGTGCTGCGCGCGGTCGCCACCGACGGCCATCGCCTCGCCCGGGTGGAGATGCCGCTTCCCGCGGGGGCCGAGGGCATCCCGGGCGTCATCGTCCCGCGCAAGACGGTCGGCGAGATCCGCAACCTCATCGACGAGGCGGCGAGCGGGATCGAGATCGCGATGTCGGAGACCAAGATCCGCTTCACCCTCGACGGGATCACGCTCACCTCCAAGCTGATCGACGGCACCTACCCCGACTACGAGCGGGTGATCCCGACCGGGAACGACAAGATCCTGGAGGTGGACGCAAAGGCCTTCGCGGCGGCCGTCGACCGGGTGGCCACCATCTCCACCGAGAAGAGCCGCGCGGTGAAGCTCTCGCTCGACCGCGGGTCGGTGGTGCTGTCCGCCACCTCGCCCGAGGCCGGCAGCGCGCAGGAGGAGATCGAGGTCTCCTACGACGCGGGACCGCTGGAGATCGGGTTCAACTCCCGCTATCTGCTGGACATCACCCAGCAGATCGAGGGCGACGGCGCCCGCTTCGCCATGGCCGACCCCGCCTCGCCCACCGTGGTGCGCGACGTCGCCGACCCGTCGGCGCTCTATCTGCTGATGCCGATGCGGGTGTGAGGAAACCCTCACCCTCCCGTCGCTGGCGCGACGGGCGCCTCCCTCTCCCGTGCCACGGGAGAGGGGAAATCACGCGACGTTCCGTCCCCTCTCCCGCGGCGCGGGAGAGATCGACCGCGAA
>JBIJED010000553.1:0-2759 GCA_044343785.1 Azospirillales bacterium
GAACCGCCGAGCCGCGTGCTCCAGCAGCGCCTTGCCGTCCTCTGCGCGGGCGAGGGTCGCGTTCCCGGCGGCACCGTGCGGGTTCACGTCCTGCGCCATCCAGCCGACGGAGATCCGGCCGAGGATAGTGAGGTCCCGGTACTGGGCCTCCTTGACGTCCTGCATCAGCGTCCGGAAGTCCTGCGCCTTGTCCATCTTCACGAGGTCCGGTCGCAGGTGGAGCATCAGCGCCGTCTCGTTGGCGCCGGCATGGATCCCGTAGAGCCCCTCCTCCTCCGGATAGAGCCCGTCGGGCTTGCCGAGCGCGGGCCAGGCCAGCGCCGTCACCATCATGTCGTGGCGCACGCGGAGTTCGCGGGCCACGATCTCGAGGATCTGGACGTTGCCGCCATGGCTGTTGAACAGCACCAGCTTGCGCAGGCCGGCGCGGTGCACGCACTCGCCGATCTCGGTCAGCACCCGCATCAGCGTCTCGGCCGAGAGCGTGAGCGTGCCCGGAAACCGCAGGTGCTCGTTCGACTTGCCGACCGACTGCTGGGGCAGCACCGTGACCGGGAGGTCGTCGGGGAGCAGTTCCACCATTCGCGCGACGATGCCGGCGTTGATCGCGCTGTCGACCTGGACCGGCAGGTGGGGGCCGTGTTGCTCCACCGCGGCGACCGGCAGGACCGCGACGGTGCGTTCGGGATCGAGGCCGACGAAATCGTCGGTCGTCATGTCGTGCCAGTAGGGACAGGGACGCTTCGCCATGGGGATCGATCCGGGACCGTGATGCGGGTCGCGCATCGTAGCGGCGGTGCACCCGGGGGCAAGCGCGGCGTTCCGCGCCGTCCCCCGGGCGGCCGGATCACTCCTTGAACGCCTCTTCGCGCCCCTTGCGGACCATGGGCAGCAGGACGATGACGAGGAGGAGCAGGGCCACAGCGAGGAGCGTGGCGCTGATCGGTCGGCTGACGAACACCATCGGATCGCCGCGCGACAGCAGCATCGCGCGCCGGAGGTTCTCCTCCATCAGCGGGCCCAGGATGAAGGCCAGCAGGAGGGGGGCGGGCTCGCACCCGAACTTCAGGAAGGTGTAGCCCAGGAAGCCGAAGCCCACGAGCAGCAGCACCTCGAACATCGAATTGTTCAGGCTGTAGACGCCGATGCAGCAGAACACGAGGATCGCCGGATAGAGGATCCGGTAAGGGACCTTCAGCAGCGTCACCCAGATCCGGATCAGCGGCAGGTTGATGATCACCAGCATCACGTTGCCGATGAACATGGACGAGATCATGCCCCAGAACATGTCCGGGCGGCTCGTCATCACCTGCGGGCCGGGCTGGATGCCGTGGATGGTCATGGCGCCCGCCATCAGCGCCATCACGGCGTTCGACGGGATGCCGAGCGTGAGGAGCGGGATGAAAGACGTCTGGGCGCCCGCGTTGTTCGCGCTCTCGGGCGCGGCCACGCCCTCGACCGCACCCTTTCCGAAGCGCGAGGGATCCTTCGCGATCCGCTTCTCGAGCGTGTAGGCGGCGAAGGAGGCGAGCAGCGCGCCGCCGCCCGGCAGGATGCCCAGCAGGGATCCGAGGCCGGTCCCCCGCAGGACCGCCGGCCAGGCCCGGCGGAAGTCGTCGCGCGTCGGCCAGAGGCCGGTGATCTTCTCCGGCAACACCGCCCGGTTCTCGGGCGACTCCAGGTTCTTGATGATCTCGGCGACCGCGAAGAGCCCCATGGCGAGCGGCACGAAGCCGATGCCGTCGGCCAGTTCCGGGATCCCGAACGTCAGCCGCTGTGCGCCGGTGTTCACGTCGGTGCCGACCGAGCCGAGCAGGAGGCCCAGGAAGATCATCGACAGCGCCTTGACCAGCGAGCCCTGCGCGAGGACGACCGCCGCCACGAGGCCGAGGACCATGAGCGCGAAGTATTCCGCCGGCCCGAACAGCAGCGCGAACTCGGCCATCGGCGGGGCGAACATCGCCAGAAGCAGGGTCGCGACGGTGCCGGCGAAGACCGAGCCCAGCGCCGCGACGGCCAGCGCCGCGCCCGCGCGGCCCTGGCGGGCCATCTGGTAGCCGTCGAGGCAGGTGACGACCGACGAGCTTTCGCCGGGCAGGTTGACCAGGATCGCCGTCGTCGATCCGCCGTACTGCGCGCCGTAGTAGATGCCGGCGAGCATGATGAGCGCGGAGACGGGCGGAAGGTAGAAGGTGATCGGCAGCAGCATCGCCACCGTCGCGACCGGTCCGATGCCCGGGAGCACGCCGATCAGGGTCCCGATCAGCGCCCCGATGAGACAGTACATCAGGTTTCCGGGCGTCAGGGCGACGCCGAAACCGAGCAGGAGGTTGTCGAAGACGTCCATCAGCGCACCAGGAATTCGGGCCAGAGATCCATCGGCAGCCCGAGCAGCCGAACGAAGACGACCGCGGCGAAGACGGCGAGCGCCACGGCCAGCGCCGTCACCTCCACCTTCCGGCTCTCGGTCGATCCGGCTGCACACACCACGGTGGTGATCAGGACGGCGGCGACGAGGCCCAGGCGGTCGATGGTCTGCGCGAAGAGCCAGATCGACAGGAGGATGAAGCCGAGGGGGCGGACGAACCAGCGTTCGAGCACCGGGCCTTCGACGACGAACGCGCGGATCGCGACGATCGCGGCGAAGGCGAGCAGGATCCAGCAGAGAAGCCGCGGCATGTATCCCGGGCCCATCCGCATGGCGGTTCCGATGCGGAGATCCTGGATCAGCCAGAGGCCGAGAAGTGCGAATGCCGCGA
>JBIJED010000552.1:0-2759 GCA_044343785.1 Azospirillales bacterium
GCTCGTCGACGTAGCGGTTGGCGTCTCCGATCACCTGCCAGATGGCGTCGAGCGCCTTGTGGAAGGCCTGCACGTCCATGTCGGCCCGCACGCGGACGAGCAGGGCACGCGCCGCCCCCAGCATCGTCTCGTCGGTCGGCGCCAGCGGTCCCGGCGTGGGCACCGCGGCGGCGCAGTTCTTCGCCACCATCGACAGCACACGCTGGACGAGATTGCCGTAGTCGTTGGCGAGTTCGCCGTTGATCCGCTGCACCATGGCCTTGCGGGAGAAGTCGCCGTCGTTTCCGAACGGCACCTCGCGCAGGAAGAAGTAGCGGGTCTGGTCGAGGCCGTAGGTCTCGATCAGCTCGGCCGGCTTGACCGCGTTGCCGAGGGACTTCGACATCTTCTGCCCCTCGATCGTCCACCAGCCGTGGGCGAACACCCTCTTCGGCAGGGGCAGGCCGGCCGACATCAGGAAGGCGGGCCAGTAGACCGTGTGGAAGCGGATGATGTCCTTGCCGACCATGTGCAGGTCGGCCGGCCAGTAGCGGCGGTAGGCCTCGGCGTCCGTGTCGGGATAGCCGACGGCGGTGATGTAGTTGGTGAGCGCGTCGACCCACACGTACATCACGTGCTTCGGGTCGCCCGGCACCTTGATGCCCCAGTCGAACGTCGTCCGGCTCATCGACAGGTCGCGCAGGCCCGAGCGCACGAAGGCCGTCACCTCCGACCGCTTGCCGGCGGGCAGGATGAAATCGGGGTTCGCCTCGTAGTGGGCGAGGAGCCGGTCGGCGAAGGCGGAGAGGCGGAAGAAGTAGGAGGGCTCCTCCACCCACTCGCACTCCGCCCCCGACGGCGCGATCCGCTTTCCCGCCGGGGTGACCGTCAACTCGTCCTCGCCGTAGTAGGCCTCGTCGCGGACGGCGTACCAGCCCTCGTACTTGCCCACGTAGATGTCGCCGGCAGCCACCATCGCGTCCCAGATCGCCTGGGAGGCCTTGACGTGCCGCGGCTCGGTCGTACGGATGAACTGGTCGTTGGAGACGTTCATTTGCCGCGTCATCTCGCGGAAGTTCTCCGACACCCGGTCGGTGAACGTCTGCGGGTCGAGCCCGGCCGCGGCGGCCGACTTCTCCACCTTCTGCCCGTGCTCGTCGGTGCCGGTCAGGAACATCACGTCGAAGCCGTCGAGCCGCTTGAACCTCGCCATCACGTCGCACGCCGTCGTCGTGTAGGCGTGCCCGATGTGCGGCACGTCGTTCACGTAATAGATGGGCGTGGTGATGTAGTAGGCCTTGGGCCCGGACATGTCGGCACTCCGGCGACGCGACCGGCAGGTCGTCACGCGGCCGCGGCGTCGATCATGCCGAGGGCCGTCATCACAACCTGCTTGCGATCGAGATTGGCACTGTCCGCCCGCGAGAAAAGGCGGGCCACCTTTTCCCACACGTCCAACCACCGTTCAAGGCTGCGCGGCAGCGCCATCAGGCGCCCCATCACCCGCCCCTCCCCCGCCACCACCTCCGGTCCCGGTGCGCCCAGCGCCGTCTGCCGGGCGAGGCGCGCGAACCACCAGACGATGAGCGACGTCGTCGTCTCGTAGGTCGCGTCCGTGCTGCGACGGCCGGTCACCCGCTCGGCGAAGGCCTGCACCGCGCGGGGATCGATGCCGGGCGCCGTGGCGACGATGGCCACGAACTCCGACAGGAGGGTCAGCGCGTCCGCCTCGGCCAGTTCGAGGGCGCGGCCGACCGACCCCTCCGACAGACGCACGAGGGCGGCGCGCTGCGCGTCGTCGAGGTCGGGGCGCATCCCCGCCAGGAGCAGGTCGACGGTCGCGACGGGCAGGGGATCGAGGCGCAGGCGCCGGCAGCGCGAGCGGATGGTGGGCAGGAGGCCGCCCGGGTTGTGGGCGGTCAGGAGCAGCAGCGCGCGCGACGGCGGCTCCTCCAGCAGCTTCAGGATGGCGTTCTGGCTCGACGCGTTCATGGCGTCCGCACCGTCCACCACGACGATCCGCCAGCCTTCCTCGTTCGCCGTCTGGCGCAGGAAGGGGCCGATGCGACGGGCATCGTCGACGAGGATGTCCTGTCGCAGCCGGCCCCGCTTCTCGTCGAACGTCCGCTCGACCGTCAGCAGGTTCCCGTGCCCCCCAGCCGCCACCCGCTGGAACACGGGATGGTCCGGCGCCACCGCGAGCGAGTCGGGAACCGGTGCTGCGCCGAAGAGGCCGCCGCCCCCGCCGAAGTCCCCCCTGGCGAGGAGGAAGCGCGCGAAGCGGAAGGCGAGGGTCGCCTTGCCGATGCCCGCCGGCCCGCCGATCAGCCACGCGTGCGGAAGCCGGCCCGACGCCCAGGCGTCGATCAGGACGCGCTCGGCCGCCCCATGGCCCAGGAGGCCGGGGTTGGCGCGGGGGGCGATCCGTTCGCCCGTCACGGGGCGAAACGGGTCCGGACCGCCGCGATCAGATCGGCGGCGACCGCATCGGCGTCGCGCGCCGCGTCGACGATCCGGCAGCGCCCGGGCTCGTGCCGGGCGATGTCGAGGAAGCCCTCGCGAAGGCGCTGGTGGAAGGCGCCGCCCATCCGCTCGAACCGGTCCTCGGCCCGGTCCTCGGCCCGCCCTGCCCCGCCCCGCTCCGCCGCCCGGCGGAGTCCGATCTCGACCGGGAGGTCGAGGATCAGCGTGAGATCGGGGCGGAAGTCGCCGATCGCGGCGCGATGCAGATCGAGGACCGCCTGCCGGCCGAGGCCGTGGCCGTAGCCCTGATAGGCCAT
>JBIJED010000555.1:0-2750 GCA_044343785.1 Azospirillales bacterium
GCGGCGATGCCGCCGATCAGCCCGCCGCCGCCCACGGCGACCAGCAGCGTGTCGAGGCCGGGGGCCTGGCGTTCGAACTCCGCCGCCGCCGTCCCCTGTCCGGCGACGGTGGCCGGCGCGTCGTAGGCGTCGATCCACAGCGCCCCGGTCTCGGCCTGCCGGGCGGCGGCGGCGGCCCGCGCCTCGGCATAGACCGCACCGGTCTGGACGACCGTGGCACCGTAGTCACGAAGCCGGGCAACCTTGGCCGGCGTGGCGATGGTCGGCACGAAGATCTCCGCCGGAACGCCCGTCGCCCGGGCGACGAAGGCGACCGCGGCCCCGTGGTTTCCGCCCGACGCCGTGATCACGCCCGCCGACGGCACCCGCCCCGAAAGCGTCGCGTTGAAGGCGCCGCGGGCCTTGAACGACCCGGAGTGCTGGAGGAGTTCGAGCTTCAGCGTCACCGCCGCGTCCGTCCCGAATGCCCCGGGGCCGGGGTCGAGGACCGGCGTCTCGCGGACGCGTCCGGCGATGCGGCGGGCGGCGGCGGCGATCTCGGCGCGGGTGGGTACGGCGATGGGCATGGGCGGGTCCCTCGGTCGGTCGGCGTGGATGGACCATGCCGGCCTCCGCCCGTCAACGGGGATCGGCCCGACCGGACCGACGGCCGCCGCCCGGCGGAATCTGCCCGGCAGTTTCGGCCGGGTGGGCACATCCTGCCCGGCAATGGTTGCCCGTGTCGGCCCCGGATCGTTGCCGGCCGGCAATCCCTGCCTGGCACGCATCGTGCGAAGTCGCACGTCCATGATCCACGGATGCGTCCCATGAAGGTCGGCCCCACCGACATCCCCGCCGAGGGCGACGCGCTCGCCGCCGCGCGCCGTGCGCTCGGGCCGTCCGGCGTCGGCGGTCCGGGGGCCGGGCCGGCGATCGAGGGGTTCGGCGTCCGGTTCGGGACCCTGTTGGCGACCCATCTTGCGCCGCCCAAGCCGGTGTCCGGCGCCGCGCGCGGCATGGCCGGCCGGTCGGTGATCGACGCCGCGCTGGCCGCCCGTGCCGACGAAGGGGCGATGGCGGGCGATGGCCGTCACGCGCCCGGGGTGGGCGCTCCCGACGGGCACCGTCCGGTCGGCCCGTCGGCGGCGACCGGCGACGCGCTCGACCCCGACGGCGGACGCCCCGACGATCCCCGCCGCCGCCGCGATCCCTCCGGGCGGGAGGGGCCCGCGGCGGCACCGGCGGTCGAGGAGACGTTCGTCCCCGGCCTCGACGCCGTCCGGGGCGTGGACCGCAGGGCCGCCGCACCCGCCGTGCCGGTGACGGCCGAAAGGGGCCAGCCGCCCGTCATGCTGGTGCCGGGGGAGGCGGTCGAGGACGCGGGCGACGCGCCGCGTCAGGCGGTGCCTACGGGGCGCTATGCGCGGATGCAGGCGGCGATCATGGCCGAGGCGATCCGCCCGGCTGTCGACGACGCGCGCGCCGCGCGCCGCGACGAGCCGCGCGCCCTGTCCGATCTCACCCTCACCTTCGGCGCGGGCGTGGCCAAGGGCGACCTCCGCGTGAGCCGCAAGGGCGACGACATCGTCATCGGCTTCGCCGGTGGCGGGGAGGCGATGGTGATCCGCGGCGGGGCGGTCCACGGCGGCCCGACGCTGGTCTTCGCCGACGGGCGCAAGGTGCCGGGCGACGCGCTGCTCTACGAGTTCGTCGACGCGCTCGACGCGCGCTCGCCGGACAACGGCATGCCGGCGGGCGGCCTCCTCGCCTGAGAGCCCCCTAGAATTCCGGCATGCGGTCGTCGAGCGGCGCGCCCAGCGAGGCCGCATAGCCCGGCAGCGCCTCCACCAGCGCCGTCGCGGCGTCGCCGATCCCCTCCGTCCGCCCCGCCCAGGCGTCGAGGAAGGGCGCCCATTCGGCCGGGCGGCGCGGCAGCTCGCGCGTCTCCGTCGCCCAGGCCGCGCGATCGGCGAAGACGTGGCCGTTGGCGAGTGCCACCGTCCGCGCCACGGTCCAGGCGAAGGGCGCCAGCACCGGGATCGCCGTCGCGGGATCGGGATCGTCCAGCCAGGGGGCGAGGTCCGCGACCGCCGCGGCCACCGGCCCCGCAAACGCGTCGGCCAGCGCCGGCCCCAGGGTGTGGGCCTCGCGCTCGGCCTCGGCCTTGGCGATGTCGATCAGGTGCGACGCTGCCTCGAACAGCACGAGGGGCGCGTGGAACAGCGGTCCGCGGACCGTCCAGTCGAGATCGACGGTGCCGGCCGTCGCCAGGAAATGGTCCTTCGACGCCATGCCGAGGTGGACCACCGTCCCGTCCACGACCCTCTGCCGGCCCGCGACGGGGCCGTCGACCATCACCGCCGCGAGCCGCATCGGCGCGAAGGGCGCCGCGTCCGCCGTGTCGCGCCCGACGAGCGCGATGGCGAGGACGCGGTCCCCGTGCGCCTGCAGCAGGCGCCGGCCGAGCGCGCGGCCCAGGATCAGCCGGTCGGGCTTGTCCTGCGGACGGATGAGGCCGGCGTAGGGCACGGGCGGCGTTACTCGGCCGCTTCGTCGCGCCCGGTGCCGCGGCCCGTGGTGCGCTCGGCGATGCGCGCCGCCTTCCCGCGCAGGCCGCGCAGGTAGTAGAGCTTCGCCCGGCGGACGTCGCCCTTGCGCACGACCTCGATCGAATCGATCCGCGGGCTGTAGAGCGGGAACACGCGCTCGACGCCCTCGCCGTAGGAGATCTTGCGCACGGTGAAGCTGGAGTTCAGCCCCGCGTTCTTGCG
>JBIJED010000058.1:0-9808 GCA_044343785.1 Azospirillales bacterium
ATGCCCCGTCAGATGCAGCAGGGCGTAAAGCAGCATGGACCCATGGCCGGCGGAAAGGACAAAGCGGTCCCTGTCCGGCCAGCGTGGGTCGGCAGCGTCATATTTCAGGAAGCCGGCAAAAAGCGCGGTTGCGGCATCGGCCATGCCCATGGGCATGCCGGGATGGCCGGAGGCCGCCGCCTCCACCGCATCCATCGAGAGGGCGCGGATGGCGTTCGCCTTGTCCTGATGGGAGACGTCGGATGCGGTCATGGATGGGGGTCCGTCGCGAGTGGGCCGGCAGCGGGCGGGCGGCACCATGCCCGCGCGAAGGGGCGAACGCAATGCGCTTCGGCGGCGCGACGGAGGCGCCCTTGCCGCTGTTGACGCGGTGCGAAACCGGCCCCTACTGTCCGGACCGATCGAAGCAGGACGAATGCCGCCCGCCATGGACCGCGTGAAGGCCGCCCTCGAGCGGCTCGACGAGATGCTGGACGATCTGGAGGCCGCCGTGGCCGAGCGGGAGGCGCGCGACGCCGCCGCCGCCGCCGAGCGCCGCCAGCTCGTCCTCGAACTCGACCAGAGCCGGACGGCCGAGCGCCGCACGCGGGAGACCGCGACCGCGGTCTCCCAGCGCCTCGACGGGGCGATCGACCGGCTGCAGACCGTGCTGGAGGAGTGAGGGTGCCCAAGATCGACGTCTCGCTCGCCGGCCGCACCTATCCCGTCGTCTGCGGCGAGGGGGAGCAGGCGCACGTCCTCGAACTCGCCGCCGGCTTCGACACGATCCTGCGCCGGGTGGCCCAGGGCGCGCAGGGGGCGACCGACGCCCAGCTCCTCGTGCTGGCCGGCCTCACCATGGCCGACAAGGTCTACGAGCTGGAGGGCGAGACCGAGAACCTGCGCGGCGACGTGGGCGCGCTGGAGGCCCAGTTGGCCGAAATGCGCGGTCAGATGGACGCGCTGAAGGCCGGCGCCGTCACCCCCGAGGAGGAGGCGGAGGTCGCCGCCGCGGTCGAACATCTCACCGCGCGGGTCGAGGCCATTGCGGCGCGGGTCCGGAGCGCCTAGTTCTAAGGGGCGGAAGCGGGCTGTCTGGTTCGTCAGGTCGCTCACATCCCCGGGCCCAATAAGGACCTCCTGGGAGCTGGCTCTGCCGGGGTCGTGGCCTCGGTAAACGGCGCCCACCTGCTCAGCAGGGCACGGAGGATCAGCACATGCCAACGGCCGAGATGGCTCCTTCCGCACCCTCCTTCCCCCCGCCGCCCCCGGCCAAGGCGGCGCTCCGGTCCCGGATGCGCGCGCTCCGCACGGGTCTCGACGGGGTCGCGGCCGGCATCGCGGTCGGCCGGCGCCTCCTCGACGCGGGCCTCGTCCCCCCCGGCGCCGCCGTCTCGCTCTTCTGGCCGCTGGCCGACGAGATCGACCTCCGCCCCCTCATGGACACGCTCGACGCCGCGGGTCATCCGCTCGCCCTTCCGATCGTGCGCGGTCCCGGGCTGCCGCTCGCCTTCCGCCGCTGGCGGCCGGGGGACGCGCTGGTCCCGCGCGGACGCTGGGCGATCCCCGAGCCGGCGGAGGACGCGCCCGCGCTCCGGCCCGACGTGGTGATCGTGCCCCTCCTGGCGTTCGACCGGCGCGGCAACCGGCTGGGCTACGGGGCCGGGCACTACGACGCCACGCTGGCGGCGCTCGCGGCCGGGGGTCCCGTCACCGCGGTCGGCGTGGCCTTCGCCGAACAGGAGGCGGACGCTCTGCCGGCGGACCCGTGGGACGTGCCCCTCGACGCGGTCGTCACCGACCGCGAGACGATCCGCGTCCACGCCGGGACGACCTGAACCGATGCGCATCCTCTTCCTCGGCGACGTCGTCGGCCGCGCGGGCCGCGAGGCCGTCGCCCGCCACCTGCCCGAACTCAAGGCGCGCCTCGCGCCCGACGTGGTGGTCATCAACGGCGAGAACGCGGCCGGCGGCTACGGCATCAGCGAGAAGATCGCGTCCGAACTCTACGCCGCCGGGGCCGACGCCATCACGCTGGGCAACCACGCCTGGGACCAGAAGGACCTGATCGGCGCCATCGACCGCGACCCGCGGATGGTGCGCCCGGCCAACTTCCCCGAAGGCACCCCGGGGCGCGGGGCGACGGTGATCATCGACCGGGCGGGGCGCAAGCTGCTGGTCGTGAACGTGATGCTGCGCCTGTTCATGGACCCGCTCGACGATCCGTTCGCCCTTCTCGACCGCCTGGTGAAGCAGCACCGGATGGGCGGCACCGTCCATGCGACGCTGGTCGACATGCACGGCGAGGCGTCCTCGGAGAAGCAGGCGCTCGGCCATTTCCTCGACGGGCGCGTCAGCCTCGTCGTCGGCACCCACACCCACGTGCCCACCGCCGACCACCGGATCCTGCCGGGCGGCACCGCCTTCATGACGGATGCGGGCATGTGCGGGGACTACGACAGCGTCATCGGCATGAAGAAGGAGCCCGCGACCCTGCGCTTCGTGCGCAAGATGCCGGGCGAGCGCCTCACCCCCGGCGAGGGGGAGGGGACGGTGAGCGGCGTGCTGGTCGACACCGACGACCGCACCGGCCTCGCCATCCGCGTGGCACCCGTGCGGGTGGGGCCGGGCCTTTCGGAAACGGTGCCGGAGGCCTGACCCCGTCCATCGCGTTTGCGCGTGCGCCGACGGGTTCTGTACCATCGCCCGGGAAGAGTGAAGTCGAAGGAAGCGGCCGAAGGCCATGTCGGAACCGAGCCAGAAGATCCCGCCACCCCTGCCGCCGCCGCGATCCGACGTGGAGACGTGGAAGGTCGCCTTCGTCCAGATGCGGGCGGCGGTGGAGGAACGGAACCAGCAGATCGCGGCCCTGATGGCCGAGCGCGACCGGCTGCAGACGAAGATGCGCGACGCCCAGGCAACGGCCGACCGGCTTCAGCAGCAGTATGCCGAGACCCGTGCCAAGTACCTGATGGAGGCGATGCACGCGGCCGGGCTCGAGGCCCAGCGCGACGCCTACATGGAGGTCCACCCCGACAGCCCGCTCCTGGCCGACAGCGGCCGGCGCTTCAAGTCGGCGGCCCGGGCGAAGACCGTGGCGCGCCTCATCTACGAGAGCGCCTTCGACGCAAAGGGCCATGAACTGGGCGTGCCCCGGCCGCAGGAGCGGCGGAACGACTGAGGCGGCCTCAGGCGTTTCCGGGACCCCAGTCCCGCACGTCGCCATAGGCCTCGGGCACGTTCAGCAGGTCGTGGTGTGCCAGTCCGCGCACGGCGACGAGCCGGTGGTCCCAACCCCCGTCGGCATGGAAGCGGTGTTCGAGGTAGCCGACCGTCTTCGCGCCGTAGACCGGCTGCCAGGGGTCGCTGATCATGAAGGACACGGCCGGTGCCCAGACGTGGCGCGTGCCCGCGATCACGGTGTCGCGGTACTGGTGGACGTGACCGCACAGGACGAGCGCGGGAACGGTCGCGCCGAGATCGGCGAGGAAGGCCGCGCGCGGTGCCGCGGTCGTGAAGCGGTTGATCCGCAGGGTTTCGTCGTACCGCTCGTCGGCCAGCGGCTTGTGCATCAGCACCGCCAGCGACCGTCCGGCGAGATCGCGAGCCACCCGGCGCACCGTCTCCCGCTGTTCGGCGTCGCCGGGCAGCCCGGTGCCGTAGGTGAGCGACGAGATCGCGAGCAGCCGCCAGCCCGGCAGGTCGAGGGTCCAGCAATCGTCGCCGAACGTCGCGCGCCAGCGCGCGAGGCGGTCGGCGTCGGCCGGCTGGCGCGACGGGACGTCGGGGTGGTCGCCGACGTCGTGGTTGCCGGGCAGGACACGGCAGTCGAGACCGAGCGACCGGTGCCGGTCGCGGGCCAACGCGAGATCGGGCGCGTGGTCCGCACCGTCCATCGACAGGTCGCCCGTGTTGACGACGAGGTCGGGGGCCAGATCCCGAAGATGCTCCGCGACCCGGTCGAAGTTGGCGTCGAACACGGTCCTGGTCGGCGACAGGTGGGTGTCCGAGATCTGGGCGATGCGGACGGTCATCGATCAGCGCTCCTGAGACGGGATCGGATGAGAAGGGGGGGCGGACCGGGTGGTCCACCCCCTTTGCGACGGAGCCTCAGCCGCGGCGCGGGATCAGCCGGCGGACCTCGGTCGCCATGTCGGCGAGCACCGTCTCCGGCGTCGCCTTCTGCTCGGCGATGCGGGCGAGGTTGTCGACCATCACCTGGGTGACGCGCACCGAATTCTGGCCCGGGAACGCGTACCACGGGATCATCAGGTGGACCTGCCTGGTCGCCGCCTGGAACAGCGGGTTGGCGTCGTAGAAGGCGCCCAGGTACTTCGGATCGTCGATCGCGATCTGGTTGGTCGGCACGTAGCCGGTGTTCACCACCATCAGCGTCGTGCCCTCGGCCGAGGTCGCGAACTTCAGGAACTTCCAGGCCGCGTCCTGCTTGCGCGGGTCCTTGGTGGTGATCATGCCGCCGGCGCCGCCGGTCGGCAGACGGCCCTTCGTCGCGTCGATGACCGGGAGCGTCGCGGTCTGGAGCACGAAGTTCTGCCCGACCGTGCTGGAGATCGAGCGCACCTGCGCGGTGGTCCGGAACATCTGACCCAGCTTGCCGGCGGCGAAGGCCTGCAGGTCGTCGGTGCCGGCGAAGTTCGGCATGCCACCCTCCTTGACCATCCGGTCGAGCAGGCGCAGCGCGGCGAGACCCTCGGGTCCGTTGAAGGCGACGTCGGTCTCGGCCTCGTTCAGCATGCGCCCGCCGAAGCCGTACAGCAGCGCCGAGAACATCCAGTCGTCGCCGGGCCAGCGGAAGAACATGCCCTCGCTGCCGTCCTTGAGGTCGCGGATGCGACGCGAATTCGCGATCACCGCGTCCCAGCTGGTGGGGAAGGTGTCGGTGGCGATGCCGGCCCGCTTCATCAGGTCGGTGTTGTAGTAGCTGATGGGGTTCGAGGTCGCGAAGGCGAGGCCGCACTGCACGCCGGCGTGGAAGCCGAGGCCCAGCAGCGGACGCGAGTAGCCGATCCTCGCGAGGTCGCCCTCACGGGCCAGGAAGGGGGCGAGATCGACGGCCACGCCACGCTCGGCGAACAGCCGCAGGCGGTTGAGGCCCTGGAACGAGACGTCCGGCATGTCGCCGGCGGCGGCCCCGCGCAGGATCAGCTGCGCGCCGTCCTCGTAGGTCGGGGTCGGGTTGACGTAGGTCGCGCGGACCTCCGGATGCGCCCTCGAGAAGGCCGCCATCACGGCGTCCTGCGCGTCCTTGAAGATCGCCGGCATCGAGTAGTGGACGACGATGTCGACCGTCTGCGCGCGGACGACGGCGGGCGCGAACACGCCGCCGGCGGCGGCGGCGCCGGCCAGCGCGAGGGTCTGTCGGCGGGTGAGCGACGGGGTTGCGGACATGACGTTGCCTCTGGCTCTGGTCGTGGAGGGAAGGAGGTCGGAGGTGCCGGCCGTCAGCCCTTGAGGCCGGTCATGGTGACGCCTTCGATGAAGCGGCGCTGCGCCAGCAGGAAGGCGACGATCAGCGGGGTGGCGACCAGGACCGACGCGGCCATCAGCGCGCCGTAGTCGTCGCCCGCCTCGACCGACCGGAAGGCGAGGATCCCCATCGCCGGCGTGTAGAGATCGCCCTTCTGGATCACGATCAGCGGCCAGAAGAGGTCGTTCCAGTGCGCGACGACCGAGAAGATCGCGAAGGCGGTCGCGGCCGGCCAGCAGTTGGGCACCACGACGCGCCAAACGATCGACGCCTCGCCCATCCCGTCGATCCGGGCCGCGGCGATCAGGTCGTCGGGAATGGCGCGGAAGAACTGGCGGAACAGGAAGATCGCGAAGACCGAACAGGTGAAGGGTGCGATGAGGGCGGCGTAGGTGTCGAGCAATCCCAGCCGGTGGAACCCGAGATAGAGCGGCAACGCCGTCGTCTGGTAGGGCACGAGGAGCCCCAGCATGACGAAGCCGAACAGCAGTTCGCGCCCGCGGAACCTCAGTTTCGCGAGCGCATAGGCGGCCGGGATCGCGAACAGGAGCTGGAAGACGAGGATGCCGCCGCAGACGATCAGCCCGTTCAAAAGGAACGTTCCGACCGGCAGGCTGCGCAGCACCTTGCCGTAGTTCGCGTCGATGGCCCAGCGCTCCGGCAGGAGCGTGAGGGTCGCCCGGAACACCTCGTCGACCGGCTTGGCCGAGACCGAGAGCATCCACACGTAGGGCGCAAGCACGAGGAGCGCGAAGACCGAAAGCACCGCGAGGCGGGGAAGGTCGGCGAGGAGCGGAGAGCGGTCGTGGCGCATCGTCCGGCTCATCCGTAGTGGACGCGGCGGTCGATCAGCCACGCGTTCGCCAGCGTGACGACCAGCACCGCCGCCAGGAACACGAGCGTCACGGCGGCCGAGTAGCCGAAGCGGAAGTACTGGAACCCCTCCTCGTAGATCGTGAAGAGGAGAACCTCCGACGCCTTGTTCGGCCCGCCGCGGGTGAGCGTCTGGACCGTGTCGAAGATCCGGATGGATCGGGTCAGGGTGATGACCGCCACAAAGAGGAAGGTGGGTCCCAGAAGCGGCCAGGTGACGAGACGGAACTTGGCCCAGGTCCCGCGGGCGCCGTCGATCTCGGCGGCGGCGTAGAGGTCCCGCGGGATCGCCGTCAGGCCGGCGAGGAAGAGGACGAGGTTGAAGCCGACGTTCTCCCAGATCCCGATGACGGAGAGCGAGACCATCACCCAGTCCGAGGATGCGAGCCACGCGGGGCCGGCGATCCCGACCGCGCGGAGCAGGCCGTTCACCGGCCCGATCGTGGGATGCAGCAGGTATTGCCAGACGAGCGCCATCGCGACCGTCAGGGAGACGACCGGAAGGAAGAAGACCATCCGGAACAGGGTGCGACCGCGCGCACCAGCCTCGATCAGCACGGCGAGCAGCAGCGCCAGACCGATGGAGACCGGGACGACGACGATGCAGTAGAAGGCGGTGTTGCGGATCGACGCCCGGAAGGTCCGGTCGGCCATCATGTCGGCGAAATTGTCGAAGCCGATCCAGGCGAAGCCGCGCGCGCCGAACTCGTAGTCCGTGAAGGCCAGCGCGAGGACCGCCACGAGCGGTGCCAGGATCATGAGGAGGAAAGACACGACCGCCGGCGCCGCGAGCGCCCACGCGACCGGGGTCTCCGACACCATGCGCCGCCGCCGCGGCGCTTGCGCGGTCGGAGCAGCGGCGGCCGGGGCCGCGACGTCAGCCAACGGCGGCCTCCCGGTCCACGGAGGCCACATGGGCCGCGACCCGCCGGCCCGCCGGGTCGAACACGAACGCACGCGACGGATCGGCCGCGAGGCGGACCATCTCGCCCACGGCGACGCGCGGCCGGCCGTCGGGCGGCTGGCGGCAGACGACGGGGTCCGCCGAGGCCGGCACGTCGAGGTGCAGGAGGACGCAGTCGCCGAGGAACTCGACGTGGCGCACCCGCGCGGGCAGCCCGCGTGCGGCGGGCACCAGCGCCTCGGGCCGCACGGCGAAGGTGACGGGGCCCCGAGCGCCGGTGACGAGTCCCGTCGGCGCGCCGTCGATGCACACGCGCCCGTCGTCGCCGGCCGTGGCCGCCAGCGCGTTGATCTTCGGCGAGCCGATGAAGGCGGCGACCCTGAGGTCGGCCGGGTCGAGATAGAGTTCCTCCGGTGCGGCGACCTGGAGGAGGCGCCCGTCCATCATCACCGCCACCCGGTCCGACATCGTCATCGCCTCGGACTGGTCATGGGTGACGTAGAGGGTGGCGGCACCGACGCGCCGGTGGAGTGCCACGATCTCGGCCCGGGTCTGTACACGCAGCGCCGCGTCCAGGTTCGACAGCGGTTCGTCCATGAGGAAGACCTGCGGGTGACGAACGATGGCCCGCCCGAGCGCCACCCGCTGGCGCTGGCCGCCGGAGAGCTGGGCGGGCTTGCGCGCCATCAGGTGGGCGATGCCGAGGGCCTCGGCCGTCCGCTCGGTCTCGGCACGGATCTCGGCCATCCGCGCCGCCCGGCCGGGCACGAGGCGCCCGACGAGCGGCAGCCGCATCCACGGGGTCAGCCGACGCATCGTCAGCGGCACGGCCAGGTTCGCGGCGACCGTCAGGTGCGGGTAGAGCGCGTAGTTCTGGAACACCATGGCCACGTCGCGGTCGGCCGCACGGACGGCCGTCACGTCGGCGTCGCCGATGCGCACCGAACCCTCGCTCACGCCCTCCAGCCCGGCGACGATGCGCAGCAGCGTGGACTTTCCGCAGCCCGAAGGTCCCACGAGCGACACGAACTCGCCGTCCGCGACCGCAAGGGACACGTCGCGGAGCACCGGCGTCGACCCGAAGGTCTTGCCGACTCCCGACAGCGTGATATCCGCCATTCGCCACACCCTTCGCCCAGCGCCGCGTTTATCGCGTCGCGGCATGACAGGGGGATGTCGGACCGATGAAGAACGCGTTCCAAACGCGTTACGGAGACGGGCGTCCCCCGAGCGCCGGTGGCATGGTGGCGATCGGTCGGCCCTTCGGCCGGGACTGGCGCCCCCTGCCCACAAGTCGCCATATTCCGCGACTAGCGCTCGCGATCCAGTGGGCGGACCGTCACCGGATCGACAGGGCACATGGCCGGGCATTCGCAGTTCAAGAACATCATGCACCGCAAGGGCGCGCAGGACGCCAAGCGCGCCAGGGCGTTCAACAAGATCGCGCGTGAGATCACGGTCGCGGCGAGGACCGGCCAGCCCGACCCGGCCGCGAACCCGCGCCTGCGCGCGGCGATCACCGCGGCGCGGTCCCAGAACATGCCGCGCGACCGCATCGACCGCGCGCTGAAGGCGGCCCAGCCCGGCGGCGGCGACGACCAGATCTACGAGGAGGTGCGGTACGAGGGCTTCGGGCCCGGCGGCATCGCGCTCATCGTCGAGGCGCTGACCCCCAACCGCAACCGCACCGCCGCCAACGTGCGTTCCGCCTTCACCAAGTACGGCGGGAACCTGGGGGAGACGGGCTCCGTCGCCTTCATGTTCAACCGCTGCGGGATCGTCGCCTATCCGGCCGCCGTCGCCTCGGCCGACGTCATGTTCGAGGCGGCGCTGGAGGCCGGCGCCGACAACGTGGAGAGCGGCGACGTCCACGAGGTCACGACGACGGTGGACGGTTTCGCCGCCGTCCGCGACGCGCTGGAGCAGACGTTCGGCGCCCCGGCCGAGGCACGGCTCGCCTGGAAGCCGCTGAACACCATCGCGCCGGACGAGGACGCGGCCGCCTCGCTCCTCAAGCTCCTCGACGTGCTGGACGACGACGACGACGTGCAGCAGGTGTCGGCCAACTTCGACATCGCGCAGGACGTCCTCGAGCGGTTGACCGCATGATCGGGGGCCCGGTCGGCGGGGCGGGCCGCCTGCGCCTGATCGGGCTGGATCCCGGCCTCAGGAACACGGGCTGGGGCATCGTGGACGTGGACGGGAACCGCCTGTCGTGGGTGGCCGACGGCACCGTCCGTTCGGACGGGGAGGGGACGCTGGCCGAACGCCTCGTCCAGCTCCACGACGGGCTGGTGACCGTCATCGAAGCGTGGAAGCCCGACGAGGCGGCGGTCGAGGAAACGTTCGTCAACAAGAACCCCACCTCGACGCTGAAGCTGGGGCAGGCCCGCGCCGTGTCGCTGCTGGTGCCGGCGCGGTGCGGGCTCCCCGTGGCGGAGTATCCGACCAACCTCGTCAAGAAGTCGGTCGTGGGCACCGGGCACGCGGACAAGGCGCAGGTGCAGATGATGGTGAAGCAGATCCTGCCGGGCGCGAAGCTGAACTCCGCCGATTCGGCCGAC
>JBIJED010000059.1:0-9769 GCA_044343785.1 Azospirillales bacterium
TATCCGTTCGATCCCAGGCAGGCCGAGGCCATGCTGGACGAGGCCGGGTTCCGCCGCGGCCCCGACGGCGTGCGCTTCGCCCTCACGCTCCAGGGCGGTCGCGGCCGCTATCTCAACGACGTCGACGTGATGCAGGCGGTCGCCCAGTCCCTGACCGACGTCGGTGTGCGCACGACGGTCGACGTGATGGACTTCGTCTCCACCTTCTCGCCGATGGCCCGCAGCCACCGGGCGGGTCCGCTCTACCTGATCGGCCAGGGCGGGGCGACGTGGAGTTCCGTGTTCGACATGGCGCTGTTCCCGTCGAAGACGGCACCGGTGAACAACGGCCAGTGGTTCAACGAGGGCTGGCAGTCCCGCTGGGACCGCCTCGGCGACATCCGCGACCCGGCGCAGGAGCAGCAGGTCGTCGACGAGATGCTGAAGCTCTTCGCCGACGACGCGCCGTGGATCTTCCTCTACTTCCAGCCGGACTTCTACGGCGTGTCGAACCGCGTCGCCTGGGCGCCGCGGCGCGACGAGCGGATCGACGTGCTGGACGCGAAGTTGAAGTGACGGACCCGGGCGGGTGTCGGCCTGCTCCCGGCACCCCCTCTCTCTGTCCCTCCCCCCCCCCGTTCCGGTGGGGAGGGGACGCTCACCACATTTCTCCCCTCGCGCCCTTCAGGGGGAGAGGGGGCTGGAGCAGGCCGACGGCCCCCTACTCCTCGGTCGCGTAGGGGTTCTTCGTCTTGCGAAGATAGAAGCGGATCGGCACGCCCGGCAGGTCGAACGTCTCGCGAAGGCCGCCCGTCAGATAGCGCAGATACGTCTCCGGCAACTGCACGGGCCGGGTCGTCCAGGCGGCGAAGGTGGGCGGGCGGGTCTTGATCTGCGTCATGTAGCGCAGTCGGATCCGCCGCCCCTCGACCAGCGGCGGCGGGTGTCCCTCCTCCGCCGCACGGAGCCAGCGGTTGAGCCGGCCGGTCGAGACACGGCGGTTCCAGGTCTCGTAGGTGTCGAAGATCGCCTCGTAGAGCGCGTCGAGCCGTTGGCCGCGCAGCGCCGAGATGGTGACCCAGCGGATGCCGCGCGCCTGGGCCAGCTGCGCCTCCAACCGGTCCTTCAGCGTCTGGAGCGCGCCCTTGCGGTCGGCGACCGCATCCCACTTGTTGACCGCGACGACCAGCGCCCGGCCCTCCTCGATCACCATCCGCGCGATGGCGAGGTCCTGCTTGTCGAGGATCGCGTTCGCGTCGAGAACCAGCACCACGACCTGGGCGAGGCGGATGGCGCGCAACCCGTCGGCCACGGCCAGCTTCTCCAGCTTGTGCTCGACCCGCGCGCGCCGACGCATGCCGGCCGTGTCGACGATGCGGATGCGGCGGCCCGCGTGTTCGATCTCCACCGTGATCGCGTCGCGGGTCATGCCCGCCTCGGGCCCGGTCAGCACCCGCTCCTCGCCGACCAGCGCGTTCAGCAGCGTGGACTTGCCCACGTTCGGGCGGCCGACGATGGCGATCTGGATGGCGCGGGAGCGCCACGCCGCCTCCGGCTCCTCCGGCAGGGCGTCGCGATCCTCGGCGGCGGCCTCCTCGGCCGCCTCGAAGACCGCCTCGTCGATGCGATCGGTGGAGGGCCGGAGGGGTTCGCCCCCGTCCGCCTGCGCCGCCTCCGTCGCCTCCCGGGCGAAGGGCAGCAGCGCCTCGACGAGGTCCGCCATGCCCTCCCCGTGCTCGGCCGACAGGGGCACGGGCTCGCCCAGGCCGAGTTCGAAGGATTCCAGGACGCCACCGCGGCCGGCCGATCCTTCGGCCTTGTTGGCGACGACGATCACCGGGACCCGCCCCTTGCGGAGCCAGTCGGCGAAGTGCCGGTCCATCGGCGTCAGCCCGGCGCGGGCGTCGATCACCAGAAGCACGACGTCGGCCAGCGCCAGCGCACGCTCGGTCTGGCGGCGCATCCGCGCCTCCAGGCTCTCGTCGAACGCCTCCTCCAGCCCGGCCGTGTCCACGACCGTGAAGGCCAGGCCGCCGATGCGGCCCGGCGCCTCGCGCCAGTCGCGCGTCACGCCCGGCGTGTCGTCGACGAGCGCGAGGCGCTTGCCGGCGAGCCGGTTGAAGAGGGTCGATTTGCCCACGTTGGGCCGGCCCACGATGGCCACTCGGAACGACATGCCTGTCCCCGCCGTCAGCGCAGGGCGACGAGGTCCCCGCCGTCCGTCAGCACATACATGGTGCCCCCGGCCACGACGGGGGAGATGCGGACGGGCCCGGGCAGCGGCACCCGCGTCGCGACGGACCCGTTCGCCGGGTCGAGGCCGACGAGTTCGCTGCGCGTGTTGGCGAGCCACAGGCGTCCGCCGGCCAGCACCGGGCCGGTCCAGTCGATGGGGGTCTCGCGCCGGTCCGGCCGCTCGAACCGCGCCAGCGGCGCGACCCAGCGGATCTGCCCCTGGCGGCGGGTGAGCGCCACCACCTCGGGCGTCGAGGAAAGGACGAAGATCTCGTCGCCGACGACCCAGGGCGTGTCGACGCCGCCGAAATCCTGCTCCCAGGCCCGGTTGCCGGTCCGGGCGTCGATCGCGACCATGCGGCCCCCGTGGCTGACCGCCACGACGAGGCCGCGGGTGAGGACCGGCAGGCCCATGATGTCGGCCAACGCCGACACCGCCGTGCCGCGGCGGACCCCGGCGAGGCTGTCGTTCCAGATCTGGCGCCCGCTCTCGCCGCGGATGGCGATGATGTCGCCCGACGAATAGGGGGCGATGACGGTGGTCGCGTCGGCCGCCGGCGCGGCGCCGCCGACCAGGCCGGCGGTCTCGCGCAGGCCGGGCACGTCCCAGCGCGCCTCGCCGTTCGCGGCCGAGACGGCGACCAGGATGTTGTCGAGCGTCACGACGTGGACGCGACCGCCGGCGATCGTGGGCGCCGAGCGGGCCGGGCCCCGGATCTTCGTGCGCCAGACCTCGCGCCCGTCCGCGGCGTCGAGCGCCACGATCTCCGCATAGCCGGTGGACACGAAGACCCGCCCGTCCGCGAAGGCGATCCCGCCGCCGCGGACGTCGTCGGTCTCGGCCCGCGAGGCGGCCGAGGCGCTCCAGATCCGCCGCCCGGTCTGGGCGTCGAAGGCCGCGACGTCGTAGTCGGAGTCGACCACGAACACCCGGCCGGCCGCGACGACCGGCTGCGCCAGGAGAAGACGCGCGCCCGACGAGCCCGTTCCGGCGCTGGCCCGCCACACGATCCGCGGATCGGCGGCGAGCGGTGCGTTGCCGCCCTCGTGGTCGGCCGAACCGCCGGGCTGCGGCCATTCGGCGAAGCCGGCCGGCGCCGGGATGGCGGGCGGCGTTCCCGCGATGGCGGGATCGGGACGCAGCTGGCCCGAGGCGGAAAGCACGGCGACGCGCTCGCCGGGAAGCGGCGGCTTCGCCGCCTCGCTGCAGGCGGCGAGCGCGAGCGCGGCGACGGCCGCGACGGCGAGGGACCGGCAGCGGCTCATCGCGTGCCCCCGTGCACCTCGGAAAGCTGCGCCGCCCGGGTCCGGACGCCCTGCGGCGTCTCCGGATCCTCGGTCAGCGCCCGCCAGATCTCGACGGCCCGCTCCGGCCGGTTCTGGCGCAGCGCGAGGATGGCGCGCATCTCCCGCGCCGAGAACCGGTAGGCGTTGGCCGTCGCGTCGAGAGGGGCGAGGCGGGCGTCGAGCGCCGCGGGATCGCCGCCGTCGATCTGGTTCAGGACCGACAGGAGCGTCGCGAGGTCGCGCCAGGCCGGGGCGATGTCGCCGGTGCGGGCGAGACCGTCCCACACCGCGATCGCGGCCGCGGTGTCGCCGGCCTTGGCCCGGGTCGCGGCCTCGTTGAACCGTGCGAGCGCGGCGCGCCCGGGGTCGGCGCCGCGGGCGAAGGCGGCCATCGCGTCGGCGGTGCCGGCGTCGGCCGTCGCGGCGCGGTCGATGAGCCGGGAAAGCTCCGCCGTCTGCGCCTCGGCGCGCTGGGTCTCAAGATTGCGCCAGATCGACCAGCCGGCGACGCCGGCGACCAGAAGCACGACGACGACCGTCGCCAGGAGACCGTAGCGGTCCCAGAGCCTCTTCCACCGGTCGCGGCGGATGTCTTCCTCGATCTCGCGAATGAAATCGGTACTCATCGACCCCCGTCCGCCGGCCCGGCCGTGCAGGAAACTGACGCTTTCAAGGCCGCGCGGACCTTAGTGAGGGGGCCCGTCAGGGTCAAGCGAGGAGGGGGTGGACGGCGGACGGAGGACCGGTCACAGTCTCGTCATCCTCCGGCGCGACCGCGCCGCCGCACCTCAGGACGGTGATGACCGAGGTCCTGCACCTTTCCGACTTCCGGCGCCCCGGCGGACGCCGCGTCTATTTCGACCGGACGGAACTGACCCGGCTCCTCCAGCTCTACAGCCAGCGGGTCGCCCGCGGCGAATGGCGGGACTACGCCATCGACCACACGCCGGGCGCCGCGCTGTTCTCCGTCTTCCGCCACAGCCACGACCGGCCGCTCTTCGCCGTGACGAAGTCGACCGGCCCCGGCGGGCGGATCGTGGAGTACGCGCTGGTCGTGGGACGGCGGAAGGTGCGGCGCGCGACGTCGCTCGTCGACCTGCTCGACGCCTTCGAACGGTCCCCAGAACTCCTCACCGACGGATGAGACCACGACCCCGGCGCGAGAACCCTCGCAATCGCGATCGATTGGTGTAGATTAACGTTCGGCAGCGAAGTCTGCCGCTCGCCCGTGCAGAAGGCATTCAGGACGCCCCGACCGTGGAACCTCCCGTCCGAGCCGTACCCCTCCTCCCCCCGCCCCGTCGCGCGGACGGCATGGATGGCGTCCGCGCCACACGTCGCCGGATGGGCGGCCAGCGACAGAACCGGGACGATCCGTTCGAGGTCTACGGCACGGGTGGCGGCGGCGGCGGATACGCCGACATCGAGCGGTTCGACCCCTTCTACGAGCCCGGCCTCGGCATGCGCGCGGGCGGGCGCGTGCTGTTCACCGCCCAGCGCGAGGGGCAGGAGGCGGGCAAGGGCCTCCACTGGGAACCCCACGGGATGGCGACGTCGGCCTATGCGCAGACGGCCATGCTCACCGACTGGTACTGAGGCTCAGGGCCTCTCCGCCCGCACCGCGTCGAGGATCGCCCGGGCCGACGGCGTCGCGAGGATGCCGGCCGCGTCCTCGGCCTGCCGGCGTCGCCAGTTCGGGTGCTCGTCGATGGTCCCCGGCAGGTTGGGCTGCTCCGTCTCCCCCGCGAGGTCCTCGAGGCTGACCATCATGAGCCGCCCCTCGGACCGGGCGAGATAACGGTAGATCGCAGCCAGCAGGTCGGACGTGAGCGGCGGGGGGCCGCCCTCCCGGCCGACACCCTCGGGCGTCAGCCCCTCCGCCTCGAGCGCGTCGAGAAGCCGGAATCGGTCGAGGAACCGCTCGTGCCCCTCCGCGAGGCGGGCATCCTCGTCGGGATAGAAGGAGAGGCGGGCGCGCCATGCGAGGTCGCGGCCGTCCCACCAGCCGGGCAGCGTCGCGAGGTCGTGGGTGGTGACCGTGACCAGCGCCTCCGCCGGATAGGCGGCCGGCGGCAGGAAGCCCTTGGCGCGGTCGCGCTCGAACCAGAGGACCCGGTAGGACAGGATGCCCGCGGCCCGCATCCGCGGACGGAACCCGTCCGGCACGGTCCCGAGATCCTCGCCGATGACGAGGCACCGGTTCCGGTGCGATTCGAGGGCGACGATGCGGACGAGGTCGTCGAGCGGGTAGCGGAGATAGGCGCCTTCCGAGCCGGGACGGCCCGTCGGGATGCAGAAGAGGCGGGTCAGCGCCATCACGTGGTCGATGCGGATGGCACCCGCGTTCCGCATGGCCGACCGCAGCCCGGCGACGAAGGGCGCGTAGCCCGCCTCGCGCAGCCCGACCGGCGACAGCGGCGAGAGGCCCCAGTCCTGGCCCAGCGGGTTGAGGAGATCGGGCGGCGCGCCGACGGAGACGCCGGCCAGGACCACGTCCGGCCGTCCCCAGGCCGATGCGCCGTCGGGATGTTCGGCGACGGCGAGGTCGATGTAGAGCCCGACCGGCATTCCGGCCGACAGCGCCCGGTCCTGCGCCGCCTTCAGCTGGCCGTCGGCGATCCACTGGAGCCAGATGTTGCGCTCGACCGCGTCGGCGTGCGCCCGCGCGAAGGCCGCGACGCCCGGCTCGTCCGGGTGGCGGTGGCCGTCGGGCCAGCGCCGCCAGGACCAGAGCGACGGGTCGCGGCCATAGAAATGGGCGTGCAGCGCGTCGAACAGCGCGAAGCGGCGGAGGTCCTCGCCGCCCGCATCCCGGAAGCGGCGGAACGCGTCCGCACGGTCGCCGCCGCGGGCGAGATCGCCGTCGCGGAACACCCGCCAGAGCGCGTCCAGCACCGGCCGCTTCATCCGCACGACCGCCGCGGTGTCGACGAACGGCGCGTCACGCAGCGCCGTGCGCGCGTCGGCCCCCTCCGCGGCCAGCGCGCGCGCCGTCGGGTCTGAGGCGAATTCGGGCACCGCCTCGACGTCGACGTAGGCCGCGTTGAGGAACGAGCGGGTCGAAGGCGAATAGGGGCTGATGTGACCCGGCTCGGCCGGGAACAGGGCGTGCAGCGGGTTCAGCCCGAGGAGCGCCCCGCCCTCCCCCGCCACGCGGACCGCGAGATCCGCGAGGTCGGTGAAGTCGCCCATGCCCCAGTTCCGCTCGGACCGCAGGCCGTAGAGCTGCGCCGCGACGCCCCAGAGCCGCCGGCCGGGCGCGAGGTCCTGCGGCTGCACGCAACGCCCGGGGGCCACGATCAGGAGGCCGTCGGCGGTCTGCGTCGCCGTTTCGATCCGCAGCCGGTGATAGCCCCGCGGCACCGTGACCGGCAGGACGAGCCGGCATCGCACGCGGACCACGCCGTCGACCGACCGCCGCGCCTCCACCGGCAGGGCCGCCGCGCCGAAGACGCCGGTCCGGACGTCTCCGTCCTCCCCGGTCAGCGTCCAGGTACCCTGGGTTCCCTCGATCACGTGGAGCGTGACGGCGGGATCGGACCCCTCGTCGACGACCGTGGTGGCGTCGAGCGGCCGCACCCACGCCCGCCGGTCGAGAAGGGCGAGGCTCACGGCCACGGCGGCATCGTCGTCGGCCGGAAGACCCATCGCCGACAGGATCGCGCGGAGCGTCGTGCCGGGCACGACCGTCCGGTTGCCGAAGATGTCGAACCATTCGGGTTCGATCCCCGCGCGTGCCGCCAGCCGGTCCAGTTCGGTCGTCATCGGTTCGATCCTTCGTCGGCCCGTCCCGCGGAACCTCGGCCGAGGCAGCGCAACGCCGCCCGCGACCGGGGGTTCCGCCGTTCCGGATCAGCCCTCCCCGGAGCCGTACGCATAGGCGTGGACGGTCCGCGGGGGAAGCGTCACCACGCCTCCCGGCGCCACCGGGCCGTGCCCGGGCGCGCCGTCATCGTTGGCGGTGTCGAGCATCGGCGTCCAGAAGCCCCCGCCACCGGTCGGCGGAAGCCGGACAGCGACCGGCACGGCGGCACCATTGAACACCACGGCGACCACGTCGACGCCGTCCGCGTCCCGCGTGGGGGCCGCGAGACGGAGGGCGAAGGTCCGCAGGTCGGGTGCCGCCCACGTCTCGGGCGTGGCCAGGCGGCCATCGGCGTCGAACCAGTCGATGTCGCGCAGGCCGTCCGCGCCGACCGGGCCGCCGTGGTGGAACCGGTCGGACCGGACGGCGGGGTGCGCGGCACGAAGCCCGACGCAGCGGGCCACGAACGCGGTCAGGGCCTCGTCCTCCGGCCGTCGACGGTCCCACGCGGCCCAGCTCACGGCGTTGTCCTGGCAGTAGGCGTTGTTGTTGCCGCGCTGCGTGCGCCCGAACTCGTCGCCCGCGGTCAGCATCGGGGTGCCGTGGGACAGGAGAAGCGTCGCCAGCAGGTTCCGGCGCGTGCGATCACGGGCGGCGCGGATCGCCGGATCCGCCGTCGGCCCCTCGGCCCCGTGGTTGTCGGAATGGTTCGCCTCGTGCCCGTCGCGGTTCCCCTCCCCGTTCGCCTCGTTGTGCCGCTGGGCGTAGGAGACGACGTCCTCGAGCGTGAAGCCGTCGTGGGCGGTGACGTAGTTGACGCCCGCCCACGGCCGCCGTCCGCGGCGATCGAACAGGTCGGCCGACCCGGCCATCCGCGCGGCGAGGTCGGGCGCCGTGCGCGCGTCGCCGCGCCAGAACCGGCGCGCGGCGTCGCGGAACCGGTCGTTCCATTCCGCCCAGCCGGGGGGAAACCCGCCGAGCCGATAGCCGCCCGGCCCGATGTCCCAGGGCTCCGCGATCAGCTTGCGACAGGCGAGGACGGGGTCCTGGCCGATGGCGTCGAGGAAGCCCGAGCCGGGATCGAACCCGTGCGCCTCCCGCGCGAGGGTCGAGGCGAGGTCGAAGCGGAACCCGTCGACCCCGAATTCGGTCGCCCAGTGGCGCAGGCTGTCCATGACCATCTGCAGGACCCTCGGATGGCCGAGGTTCAGCGTGTTGCCGGTGCCGGTGTCGTTGACGTACCAGCGCGGCTCGCCCGGCTGGAGCCGGTAATAGCTGAGGTTGTCGATGCCCCGGAAGGACAGGGTCGGGCCGAGGTGGCCGCCCTCGCCCGTGTGGTTGTAGACGACGTCGAGGATCACCTCGATCCCGGCGTCGTGGAGCGCCCGGACCGTGTCGCGGACCTCCGCCGGGTCGCCGCCGGTCAGGTAGCGCGGGGCGGGCGCGAAGAAGCCGATCGTGTTGTAGCCCCAGTGGTTGACGAGGCCGCGCTCGACGAGGTGGCGCTCGTCGGCGATCGCCTGGATCGGCAGCAGCTCGACCGCCGTCACCCCGAGGCGGCGCAGATGCGCGATCACGGCGGGCGTCGCGAGCCCGCCGATACGGCCGCGTCGATCCTCCGGCACGCCCGGGTGCCGGACCGTCAGACCCTTCGCGTGCGCCTCGTAGATCACGGTCCCGCTCCAGGGCCGGTCGGGGGGCCGGTCGAGGGGCCGCGACGGCGAGTCGGCGAAGGGGGCGGCGACGATCGCCTTCGGCATGTCGCGGGCGTTGTCGCGCCGGTCGAAGGTGAGGTCGGCCTGCGCCGTGCCGACACGGAAGCCGAAATGCGCGTCCGACCACCGGATCTCGCCCGACAGCGCCCGGGCGTAGGGGTCGATCAGCAGCTTGTTGGGGTTGAACCGGTGCCCGGCCTCGGGCTCGTAGGGGCCGTGGACGCGATAGCCGTAGCGCTGACCCGGGGCCACGTCCGGCAGATAGCCGTGCCAGACCTCGTCCGTCCATTCGGGCAGCGCGATCCGCTCCGTCTCCGTATCGCCCGAGGGATCGAACAGGCAGAGTTCGACGCGCTCGGCGTGGGCGGAGAAGAGGGCGAAGTTGACGCCCGTCCCGTCCCACGTCGCGCCGAGCGGATGCGGGCGGCCGGGCAGGACGCGGCGGCGGAGGGCGGCGGGGGTCATGCCTCCGGCTTTCCCGTGTCCCCGCGGCCCGCCACGGTCAGTTCGTCAGCGCGCATCCCGCTCGTTCGCCCGATGATTCGCGGCGCAGCATAGCACGCCGTGACGGCGACACCGCCAGCGTGCCGCTCACCCCTCCCGTTCGAACACCAGCGCCCCCAGCGGCGGCAGGACGAGGTCGAGGGAGAAGGGGCGCCCGTGGTGGGGGCGGTCCGTCGCCTCCGCCCCGCCGCCGTTGCCGACGTCCGAACCACCGTAGAGCGCGGCGTCGGAGTTGAAGCGTTCG
>JBIJED010000556.1:0-2730 GCA_044343785.1 Azospirillales bacterium
CGATGTTCCAGCGGTCCATCTGGCCCTGGTTGATCTGCTGGGTCCCGTGATAGAGGCCGGTGGTGTCGCCCAGGCCCACCGTGTTGGCGGTGGCGAACAGGCGGAAGGCCGGGTGCGGGCGGATCACCTTGTTCTGGTCGAGCAGCGTCAGCTTGCCGTCGGCCTCCAGCACCCGCTGGATCACGAACATCACGTCCGGCCGGCCGGCGTCGTACTCGTCGAACACGATGGCGCAGGCGTGCTGGAGCGCCCAGGGCAGGATGCCCTCCCGGTACTCGGTCACCTGCTTGCCGTCCCGCAGCACGATCGCGTCCTTGCCGACCATGTCGATGCGGCTGATGTGGCTGTCGAGGTTGACGCGGATGCAGGGCCAGTTGAGGCGCGCGGCCACCTGCTCGATGTGCGTCGACTTGCCCGTGCCGTGATAGCCCTGGATCATGACCCGGCGGTTGTGGGCGAAGCCGGCGAGGATCGCCAGCGTGGTGGACGGGTCGAAGCGGTAGGCCTCGTCGATGTCGGGCACGTGCTCGCTCGGCTGGCTGAAGGCCGGCACCATCATGTCGGTGTCGAGGCCGAAGAGCTGACGGACGGAAACCTTGATGTCGGGAAGTCCGTTGCCGAGGGTCTGGGCGAATTCGGAGGCCATGTCTGCCTTGTGGTCTGCCTTACGGATGTGGCTCGGGGCCGGAGGACGGCCGGGCACGCGGATCACGCACCGTAGCACGTCTTCAGCGTGGTGTAGGCTTGGTTGATCTGCTTCAGCCGCTCCTCGGCGTCCTTGTCGCCGCCGTTCGCGTCGGGATGGTGACGCTTCACGAGTTCGCGGTAACGGGCCTTGATCTCGTTGAAGTCGGCGGACGCGGTGACGTCGAGGACCGCGCGCGCGTCGTCCTCCGGCGTGCGGGCCCGCGGGCGCGCGGCCGCGTGGGCGGCGGCCTCGGCGGCCTCGTCGTCGCCGAAGGCGAAGCCGCGCATCACCCGGTCGCGGAGGTGGCGTTCACGCGCGTACCACGAGCCCAGCGGCCACGTCGGCCGCTGCCACGTCATGTCGCGGCGGAGTTCCTGCTCGATGTCGCGCTCCGACATGCCCGCATAGTAGTCCCAGCGGGAATTGTACTCGCGCACGTGGTCGAGACAGAACCACCAGTATTCGTTGAGCCGGTCGCGCGACCGGGGCGCGCGGAAGCAGCCGTCGGCGACGCATCCGGGCACGTCGCACGGCCGGACCTGCGGCCGCGCCTCCTCGAAGCTGAGACGCGCGGTGTTCGTACGTTCCCGGGGCATCGCGCAATTATGGGCGGCGCCCCGGACGCTGGCAAGCCCACCCCCGCCCGCCGCGGCGGCAGGGCAGACGCGAGGCGCCGCGGGCGCGATGGGCCTTGACGGGGCCCCGGGCGCCCGCAACCTCGGCGGGGAGTTCCGCGATCCGGGAAGACCGCCCATGACATATGCCGAGCGCATCCGCACCAAGCTGACCGGGGCACTCGCCCCGGTGCGGCTCTCGATCGTCGACGACAGTCACCGCCACGCGGGCCACGCCGGCCACGATGCGCGGGGAGAGACACACTTCGACGTCACGGTCGTGTCCGCAGTATTCGCCGACAAATCGCGTGTCGCGCGGCAACGTCTTGTATACGACATTCTGGCGCAGGAGCTGGCCGAAAGGGTACATGCCATCGCCCTGCGCACTCTGACGCCAGACGAGGATCGCTGAGCCGCAGTCGACCGCCCTCCGGGCCCGGCGATCAAATGGACTTCTCTGGCATGCAATTCACGGATTGATTGCCGGACACTTGAGGAGCACTGAATTTCCGTTGTATGGAATGAACGTCTGACGTGCAGCGGCACGTGGTCGCGTCAACGTGGGGTCATGGGTGTCCGACATCGCATTTCCAACGGATCCCGACCCCGCCGCGCCGTCGCGGGGATCCCGGGCGGGCGGTGGGAAGGTCAAGCAGTTGCACACGGGCAACCTGCACCTGTTCACCGTCGACGATCGGGGGATCTGGCGGCGCGCGCGCTCCAGCGTCCGGCTCGAACCCTCCCTGTGGGAGATGCTGTTCGAGATCGCGCGGCGGGAGGCGATCGACGTCAACGAACTCGCCCGGAGGGTCCAGACGAACCTCGATCCGCGCCTCGTCGCCTTCGCGGACGGCCGCACCGACCCGGTCGGCACACCGGCCAGGGCGGGGCCGGGCGTCCGGCCGGTGAACCTCTCCTCCGGGCTGCGGGCGTTCGTCGCCTGCTACTTCTGGCGCCTCAGCCTGCGGCTGGAGACCGGGGACGACCCGACGGACCGGCGCGAGGCGCGGCTCGCGGATGCGCTGCGCTACGTCAGCCCCGCGTATCTCGACAGCGCCCAGGGCGAGGTCCGGCTCCGGCGCGCCGCCCAGGTGCGCCGGGGCCGCCCGCCCCGGGTGCGGCCCGTCGCGCCGGAGTGAGGCGGACGGACCGGGCGCCGACGATGCCGGTCCCCGGCTGAAGGCGGGGGCGCGCGTCGACTTTCTATCGATCGTCAAGGGCTTCGGATGCAGAGTGTCCGACATCCCGGAAACGGTCCGGTCCACCCGTGCCCCTGTCCGACGAGATCATCGCACCGCCTCCCCAAGGCGATCCGGCGACGGCTCTGCATGGGGCGCGGCGGCGCATCGGGGCCTTCGCGGCGGTGTCGCTCCGCGCGGTCTGGGGGGCGATGGGATGGGCCGTGTGGGACCGGTGGGCGGCGAGTGG
>JBIJED010000559.1:0-2712 GCA_044343785.1 Azospirillales bacterium
CATGTAGAGGCCGGCGGCCTTGGACGACGTGGGCGCCGTGTCGGGCGCCGGGCGGCGCCACTTGGCCCAGTCGAGCTTGATGCCGCGCTCGCGCAGCTCCGGCGCGAAGTAGCTGGGCCACGCCCAGACCGCGATGGCGAGATGGATCTTCGACGCCTGGGCGGAGACGCCCATCATCTCCGACCCGCGCCACGCCACGGGGCGGACGTAGGCGTCGGCGAGGCCGCTGGCCGCCACCGTCTCGCGCGTCGCCGCGTCGATCCGGTCGCGGGTGAACGGGATCTCGAAACCGAGGATCGCGGCGCTGTCGAGGAGCCGCTGGCTGTGCTCGGTCAGCTTGAAGACGCGCCCGTTGTAAACCCGCTCGCCTTCGAATACACAGCTTCCGTAATGAAGGCCGTGACTCAACACGTGCAGGTTCGCGTCGCGCCAGGGAATGAGGCGACCGTCGAACCAGATGACGCCGTCTCGGTCGTCGAAGGGCAGGATGGACATCGGGGCGTTCCCAGGGCTCTGTTCGTTGGCGTCCCGGACGGTTGCGCCGGCACGGGCTGACCTGCGTACGGTCCCTGCCGGGCTCGAGTCAACATGACCGACGTGAAGTCCGGCGTGAACCCGCTCTTCCTGCGCGAGGACGACCTCCGCCAGGGGATCGAGCTGCTGTTCTTCGGCTACCGCGACTTCACCGCCGAGCCCGACGCCATGCTGGCGGAGATCGGCCTCGGCCGGGCGCACCACCGGGCGATCTACTTCATCGGCCGGAACCCCGGCATCAGCGTCACCGACCTGCTCGGCATCCTGCGGATCACCAAGCAGAGCCTGTCGCGCGTCCTGGGCGACCTGATGGACCAGGGCTTCGTCGACCAGCGGCAGGGCACGCGCGACCGTCGCCGGCGCCTGCTGGAGCTGACGGACAAGGGCGTGGAGCTGGAGCGGCGCCTGTCGGAGAACCAGCGCCAGCGCATGGCGCGGGCCTACCGGCTGGCGGGGGCCGAGGCGGTCGAGGGGTTCCGGCGGGTGATGCTGGGCCTCATCGACGACGCCGACCGGTCCCGCTTTCCGGCCCCGGCGACCCCGCCGCGCCCCGCCCGCCGTTGATCGCCCGCCCCTGACCGTCCGCATTCGGCCGTCCGGCACCCGCTGGACCGCGTTCCCGAAAGGTTCTAGATTCCCCCTTCGCTCGGGGAGGGGTCATGCGCGGGCTGAAGGTCGGGGTGGTCGGCGGCGGGATCGCGGGCCTTGCGGCGGCGCTGTTCCTGTGCCGCCGGGGGCACCGGGTGACCCTGTTCGAGGCGGCGGAGCGGCCGACGCCGGTGGGGCCCGGGCTCCTCCTCGCGCCCGCGGCGCTGGCCGTCCTCGAACGGCTGCGGCTGCGCGCGACGCTCGAACGGTTCGGCGATCCCGTGGGCCGTGTCCTCGGCTACACCCGTGATCGCCGCACGGTGCTCGACCTGCGCTATGCCGATCTCGGGCCGGACGTGCGCGCGCTGGGCGTCCACCGGGGCACGCTGTTCCAGACGCTCTACGAAGCACTCGCGGCGGAGCCGGGCGCCTCGATCGTCCATGGGGTCCGCGTCGCGGCGGCGCAGGACGCGGACGGGGGCGCCGCGCTGGTCGGCGCCGACGGCGCGCGCCACGGCCCCTTCGGCCTCGTGGCCGTGGCGGACGGCGTGAACTCGCAGCTGCGCGGGCAGGTGGCGGCCGCGGCGACGGCCGAGCCCGCGCGCTGGGGCTGGCTCTGGGGCACGGCGCCCGATCCGGCGGGCGCCTTTTCGGGCGTCGTGCGGCAGGTCCACGACGGCGCCCGGCGGATGATCGCGGTGGTGCCGGCGGGGCGCGTTCCGGACGATCCCGGCGGCCCGCCGCTGGTGACGATGGTCTACAGCCTCCGGGCCGACCGGCTGCCGCGCTGGCGGGATGCGGGGATCCACGCCTGGCGCCGCTCCGTCGCCGACCTCTGGCCCGCGGCCGGGCCGCTCGCCGACCATTTCGGATCGCCGGACGACCTGCGCTTCGCCGCGTGGCGTGACGTCCGCGTCCCGGACCCGGTCGCGGGACCGGTCGCCCTGATCGGCGACGCCGCGCACGCGATGAGCCCGGTGACCGGGCAGGGGGCCGCGGTCGCGCTGGCCGACGCCGCGGCGCTGGCCGATTGCGTCGAGGCGGCCGACGACGTCGCCGGGGCGCTCGCCGCCTATCGGGCCGCGCGCGCCGGGCCGGTGGCCGCGGCCCAGCGGATCGCGCGGCGCATGGCGCCCGCCTGCCAGGGCGGCGGGGGCATCGCCCCGGTCCTGCGCGACTGGTTCCTGGGGCCCGCCTGCCGCGCCCCGCTGATCGGTCGCCGCATCCTCCGGGCCGCGGCGTGACGCCGGCGGGGGATCGTCGCGGCGGCGCCGTAAGCGCGAGGGCATTAGGCGCATCATAGGAATTTTATCCTTGATCAAAGACCGGTCCGTCTCCATCATCCCGCTTCCACATTGGGGGAGGCGAGCATGGCGTTGGCCGTCGCAGGAACGTTCGGCGTCCTTCTGGTTCTTCTCGCGGCGGGCCTGTCCGGCCTCCACCGGCGCTACTACGCGTTTCTCGCCGAGCGGGCCGCGGCCGGCGGCGGGGCGGTGTCGGAGGCGGTGGCGGTGGCCCGTTCGGCCCCGTTCGGCCTGCCGGACGGGACGATCCGGGCGACGCTCGCGCTCCTGCTCGTCGTGGCGGGGG
>JBIJED010000558.1:0-2712 GCA_044343785.1 Azospirillales bacterium
GTGAAGAAGGCGGGCCCGCCCGCGCCCCCGCCCAGGAAGCCGGCGCAGCCGGCGGGCCGGCGGCCGGGCAGCGGCGACACCGCCGAAACGGCGTCCGTCGCGGCGGGCGGCGAGAGCCTCGACCGGCTGATCGCCAGGACGTCGCAGCCGCCCGACCGCGTCATGCCGGTCGACCAGGGCGACGGCACGCCGGGCTGGGCCATCCAGGTGGGGGTCTTCGGCAACCAGGACGCGAGCCGGCGCGCCGCGACCGCCGCCGTCCGCCGCCTGCCGGTCCTGCTCGGCGACGCGGACATCCAGGTGACGTCGATGGGCTCGGGGCGGCAGCAGCTGTTCCGCTCCCGCCTGACCGGCCTCGACGAGCGGGACGCCCGACAGGCCTGCCGGAGCCTGACGCAGTCGGGCGGGGATTGCATGCTCGTCCCGCCGCCGACCCGCAAGCTCTGATCGTCCCGCGCGGCCGTCGCCGCGCCATCGTCGCCACGCCCCCGACCGCGAAAGAGGGACCGCGATGACCGTTCTCGTGACCGGCAGCGCCGGCCATCTCGGCGAGGCGCTCGTCCGCACGCTGCGCGGGGCCGGGCGTCCGGTCCGCGGCCTCGATCGGCGCCCCTCCCCCTTCACCGACCACGTCGGGTCGATCACCGACCGGGACTTCGTGCGCGGCTGCATGGACGGCGCGACCGCCGTGCTGCACGCCGCCACCCTTCACAAGCCGCACGTGGGGACCCACGCGCAGCAGGCCTTCGTGGACGTCAACGTGACCGGCACGCTCGCCCTGCTGGAGGCGGCGACGGCGGCCGGGGTCGGGGCGTTCGTCTTCACCAGCACCACCAGCGCCTTCGGCTCGGCGCTGACGCCGGCGCCGGGGGAGCCGGCCGCCTGGGTGACGGAGGACACGGATCCCGTGCCCCGCAACGTCTACGGCGTCACCAAGGTCGCGGCCGAGGGGCTGTGCGAGCTGTTCGCCCGGCGCGACGCGCTGCCCGTGGTGATCCTGCGCACGTCCCGCTTCTTCCCCGAGGGCGACGACGATCCGGAGCGCCGCGCCCGGTTCCCGCTGGAGAACCTTCAGGCGATCGAGGTCCTGCACCGGCGCGTCGACATCGCCGACGTCGCCGACGCCCACCTGCGCGCGATCGAGGCGGCGGGGCGGCTCGGCTTCGGCCGGTACATCGTCTCGGCCACCACGCCGTTCGGCCGCGGCGACCTCGTCGCACTGCGCCGGGACGCGGCCGGCGTGATCGAACGCCTGTTCCCCGGGACGGGGGCGTCGTTCGCGGCGCGCGGCTGGCGCTTGCCGGACGCGATCGACCGGGTCTACGTGAACGACACGGCGCGGGCGGCGCTCGGCTGGCGGCCGGCGACCGACTTCGCCGCGATCCTCGACGCGCTGCGGGCGGGCCGCGATCACCGCAGCCCGCTCGCGCTCGCGGTCGGGGCGAAGGGTTACCATCATGACGGCGAGGACCCGGGGCTCTACGGGCTGGTGTAGAAGAGACCCTCACTCGGGAACCGTCCGCGGCGGGGGGCCGTCGTGGGTCCAGAGCCATTCCCGGGGCAAGGGCCCCTTGTTCCGCCCGCCCTGGCGCGTCTGCTCCCAGGCGTGGGCGAGGATGCCGACCGAGCGGGACAGGATGAACAGGCCGCGGGCGAGCGGCGCGGGGAATCCCAGTTCGGCGAAGATCACCGCCGTCGCCCCGTCGATGTTCATCGGCACCGGCCGCGACCGGCCCCGGCCGAGATGCGCCTCGACCCCACGGGCGATGGTCGCGAACCGGCCGGAGACCGTGCCCGCCGCCGCCGCCTCGTCGACCAGCTCCAGCAGGCGCGGCGCCCGCGGGTCGACCGGGTGGAAGCGGTGGCCGAAGCCCGAGACGTACTTGCCGTGGACGGCCTGGAAGCGGCCGACCGCCGCGGCGACCGCGTCCTCCAGCGAGGCGCCGCCGTCCATCGCGGCCGCGGCGTCGCCGTACATCTCCACCGCCTGCTCCCCCGCCCCGCCGTGGACGTCGCCCAGTACGTTGATGGCCGACGCCATCGCCCCGTTGAGGCCGACGCCGCAGGTGGCGGCCATGCGGGCGATGGCGATCGACGGCGCCTGGGGTCCGTGGTCGACCGCGGCGACGAGCGCGTGGCCGAGAAGGTCGGCCTGCGGCCCGGCCGGAAGCTCGCCGCGGAGCATAAGCCACACCATGGCCGGATAGCTCACCCGGCCGGTCAGGTCCTCGATCGCATAGCCGCGGAACCGGATCTCGCCGGGCCGCATGGCGATCACCTCGGTGCGCCACCAATCCTCGCCGCGCCCGCGCCCGCCGTCCGCCGGTCCGGTCATGCCACGCCCTCCGCCCTGAGCCGCGCGATCCCGGCCTCGTCGTAGCCCGCCTCGCGCAGGATCGCCTCGGTGTCCGCACCCAGCACCGGGGGCGGCCCGTCCGGCGACGGCGTGGCGCCGTCGACCCGGAAGCCGGAGCGGACCACCCGCACGTCGCGCCCGACGCCGGGCGCATCGGGGAAGGCGGCGATCATGTCGCGCGCCGCGAGTTGCGGGTGCGCGAGGATCTGCGGCACGGTCATGACGCGGCCTGCCGGCACGCCCTTCGCGTTCAGCCGCCTCTCCCACGCCTCCGCCGTGTCCGTCGCCAGTGCCGCCTCGATCTCGGCCGTGAGCGCCGCGCGCGCGCGCTTGCGTGCCTCGCGCTCGGCGCTCAC
>JBIJED010000560.1:0-2710 GCA_044343785.1 Azospirillales bacterium
CGATGATCGTCGAGGGGCAGGTCCACGGCGGGATCGTGCAGGGCATCGGGCAGGCGCTGCTCGAGAACGCCGTCTACGACCCGGAGTCCGGACAGCTGCTGACCGGGTCGTACATGGACTACACGATGCCGCGCGCGGACGACGTGCCGTCCTTCAAGGTCGGCCTCGTCGAGACGCCCTGCCCGCACAACCCGCTGGGTGTGAAGGGCTGCGGCGAGGCGGGCGCCATCGCCGCCCCCGCCTCGGTGATGAACGCCGTCACCGACGCCATCGGCAAGCACATGCAGATGCCCGCCACGCCCGAGCGCGTGTGGCGTGCGATCCACGGCACGGCCGTCTGAGGGAGGCTGCACCATGTATTCCTTCGACTACCACAAACCCGCCAGCCTCTCCGACGCCGCCGCCCTGCTGGGCAAGGCCGAGGAGGGCAAGCTGATGGCCGGCGGCCAGACCCTCATCCCGACCCTCAAGCAGCGCCTCGCCCGGCCGACCGACCTGATCGACCTGGGCGCCATCGCCGAGCTGAAGGGCATCAAGGAGGAGGGCGGCGCCATCGTGATCGGCGCCATGGCCCGCCACGCGGACGTCGCGTCGTCCGACGCCGTGCGGCGCATGATCCCGGCGCTGGCCCATCTGGCCGAGGGGATCGGCGACGCCCAGGTCCGCAACCGCGGCACCATCGGCGGGTCGATCGCCAACAACGACCCGGCCGCGGACTATCCGTCGGCCGTGGTGGCGCTGAACGCGACGGTGCACACCAACAAGCGCACGATCGCGGCCGACGCCTTCTTCACCGGCATGTTCGAGACGGCGCTGGAGGAGGGCGAGATCATCACCGCCGTCCGCTTCCCGCGGGCAGAAAAGGCCGCCTATTCCAAGTTCCCCAACCCGGCCAGCCGCTATGCGGTCGTGGGCGCGTTCGTGGCGCGGACGGGCGGGAGCGTGCGGGTGGCGATCACCGGTGCGGCCCCCAGCGTCTTCCGCTGGACCGAGGCCGAGGCGGCGCTGTCGGCCAACTGGTCGGCGGCGGCCATCGACGCGCTGTCGGTGAGGGCGGACGGTCTGAACGCCGACATCCACGCCTCGGCCGACTACCGCGCCAACCTCGTGAAGGTGATGACCAAGCGCGCCGTGCTGGCGGCGGGCTGATCCGACGCCATATGGTCGGGGGGGCGTTCGCGCCCTCCCGCCGATGGCTGGAGGACCCCATGGACGTGTTGGAGACGCTTTACCGGCGCGACTTCGTGGAATGGACCACGGCCCAGGCCGAGGCCCTGCGCCGCCAGGGCGCCGCCCGCCCCAACGACGACCATGGGATCGATTACGAAAACCTGATCGAGGAGATCCTCGACATGGGCCGGAGCGTCCGTCGGCGGTATCGGTCGCTCCTGACCCAGCTCGTCGCCCACCTTCTGAAACTCGAGCATTCCCCGGCCGACCAGCCCCGACGCCACTGGATGGCAGAGGCGTCGACCTTTCGGATCGACGCGAAGCGGGAGGCGGACGACGCGCCGTCGATTCGCGCCGGGCTCGATCTGTTCGGGATCTATGCCGACGCGCGGCGCATCGCCGCGGACGGGATGGCGGTCGACGGCCTGGACGTACGCGACCTCCCGACCCTTTGCCCCTACGACCTCGACGGCCAGATCCTCGCCGACGGCTGGTTCCCCGGGAACCGGCACGGAATCGCGCCATGACGGCGAAGCACAGGCCGGTCGACCCGCCGTTCGACGACACCCTCTACGATAGGGACTATGTGGAATGGGCCGAGGCGCAGGCTGAGGCCGTCCGGCGGCTGAAGGATCTGCGACCGGCCGTCACCGTCGGGATCGACCACGACAATCTGATCGACGAGATCCTCGACATGGCGAGAAGTTGGCGCCACGCGTACGAGTCGCAGATCATCCAGACGATCGTGCACCTGCTGAAGCTGGAGCATTCGTCCGCACGCGATCCCCGGCGAGGATGGCTGGAGGAGGTCGACACGTTCCGCGACGAGGCGAGGCGTCGCGCCGAGGCGGCGCCCAGCATGCGCGGCCGCCTCGACCTCCGGCACCTCTACGATCAGGCACGCAAGCGGGCCGCACGCGCCCTCGAACGCGACGCCGTCCCCGCCTCCGCGCTGCCGGCCACCTGCCCCTACGACCTCGAAACGCAGATCCTCGCCGAGGACTGGTTCCCCGAGAACCGCCACGGCCTTCGCCCCTGATCCCCGAACGCCCGACCGGACACCCCTGATGGCCCCTTCCCTTCCCGCCTCGGTCGACGAGACGGTCGCCCTTCTCCAGCGTGGCGACTACGTGACCGACCGCGCGCTCGCGACCGCCCTGTTCCTCGCCCTCAAGCTCGGGCGCCCGCTGTTCCTGGAGGGCGAGGCCGGCGTCGGCAAGACGGAGATCGCCAAGGTCCTTTCGAGGACGCTGGGCCGGAAGCTCCTGCGGCTCCAGTGTTACGAGGGTCTCGACGTCTCCTCGGCCGTCTACGAGTGGAACTACGCCCGGCAGATGATCGAGATCCGCCTCGCCGAGGCCGCGGGCGACACGAACCGGGGCGCGCTCGCGTCCGACATCTTCGCCGACCGGTTCCTGATCCGCCGCCCCCTCCTGCAGGCGCTGGAACCCCACGCCGAGGGACCGCCCGTCCTCTTGATCGACGAACTGGACCGGACCGACGAGCCGTTCGAGGCCTATCTGCTGGAGATCCTGTCGGA
>JBIJED010000521.1:0-2961 GCA_044343785.1 Azospirillales bacterium
CGCTCGGCCGACGCCGGCCATGCGCTCGGCGGCCGAGGGGCAGCCGCAGATCCGCATCACGGGTTTCGTGCCCGACACGCGCGACCCGGTGGCCGCCGCCAGCCTCTTCGTGGCCCCGCTGGACGAGGGCTCGGGCACGAAGTTCAAGCTGCTGGAGGCGATGGCGCTGGGACGGGCCATCGTCACCTCACCCGTGGGGGCGGAGGGGATGGAGCTGACGTCGGGCCGGGACGTGGTGATCGCCGAGGGGCAGGACGCCTTCGCCGCCGCCGTCGCCTGCCTGCTCGACGACGCCGACGCCCGGCGCCGGATGGGCGAGGCGGCGCTCGCCACGGTGCGCCGCCTCTACACCATGGACGTCCTCGCCGACCGGATCCGCTGGTCGCTGGAACAATAGACTGCGCGGCACGACGGCGGCCGCCGTCAGGCGGCGGCGCGGAACAGGCTGCGGCCGCCGTCAGGCGGCGGCGCGGAACAGGCTGCGGCCGCCGTCAGGCGGCGGCGCGGAAGAGGCTGCGGCCGCAGGTCACGACGAGGCAGGTCTCCGGCCCGCGGGCCCGGCGCAGGATCAGATAGAGCGTCGTCTTCCAGCCGATGAAGGTAAGCCCCGTCGCGATCGCGGCGCCGTGGACCCCGAACGGCGGGATCAGCGCGAGGTTCGACAGGATCGCGACCGCGCCGAAGACGAGATTGACCCGCGTCGTGCGCGCGTGAAGCCCGGCCATCAGCATCACCTCCATGACGGGGCCGAGCAGCGGGTCCGCCATCTTGATCGCCGAGACGAGGAGGAGGAGGGGATAGGCCTCCACGAACCGCGCCCCGAACAGGGCGAGGAGGTGGTGCCCGAAGACCGCGATGATCGCGAACAGGACGAGCGACGGCACGAGGGAGAGCACGGCCGCCGCGGTGACGGCGCGCTGGAGCCTGTCCGGCCGACCTTCGCTGTGGGACGTGGCGAAGTGCGGCATCGAGACGCCGTTCGCGGCCGTGTAGAAGAACTTCAGCAGCTCCGCGATCCGCCGCGCCACGTTGTAGAGGCCGACCGCCTCCGGCGAGGCGAGGAGGCCGAGGATCAGGGCGTCGGCCTCGGAGAGGACGAGATAGAAGACCGGCGTCGCCATCATGTGCCGCGCGGTCTCCAGCCAGCGGCCAAGGTCCTCCCTCCCGATGCGGACCGGGCCGGGCAGGGCGAGCCGGCGGGCGAGCATCGCCGCCCCGATCGTGGTGACGAGGACGGCCGAGCCGGCATAGGCGAGGACGACCGTCGCCGCGTCGAGTTCGGCGCCGTCCGCCCGGATGCCGACGACGAGAAGCACCCAGAGGCCGCGCTGGAGCGGACCGTCGAGGAAGGTCGCGGCCACGGGGCGGCCGGCGCCGCGCAGCGCGTCGAGGACGAAGCGCTGCCATGCCGTCGACAGGACGGCGGCGACGAACACGAGCCCCGTCGTCGCGCCGACATAGGCGGCGGGCATCCACCGTGCGGCCGCGAGCTCGACCAGGAGTGCCGCGGCGAGGGGCACGAGCGTGACCACGGCGAGACCGGCGGCGACGTAGCCCCTCACCGCGTCCGTCCGGCCCCGGGTCAGGAGGTCGGGCACGATGCGGTTGGCGGCGAGCGGAAGCCCGAGCGTCGCCACGACCATCACGACGTGGGTGCCGGCCTGGACGAACACGTAGGCGCCGAACTCGCCCAGCGGCATGGCGCGCGCGAGGAGGACGGCGGCGAGCGTCGACAGGGCCACGGCGGCGACGTTGAAGACGAGGGCGAGGCCGCTGTCCCGCAACAGCATGCGGGGGATCATGCCGAACGCGAGGCGGTCGCGCCGTACATCGGAAACAGGAAGGCGCGCGCCCAAAGGACCTTGCCGAGACCGCCCGCGGCCCGCGACGCCGCCCGGGCGGCGCCCCTCCGGTGGACGGGAAGGAGGAGGGCCGTCGCGGCGCCCCAGAGCATCGTCTGCGCCATCCCGACCCCCATCCAGCCGAGCGCGCGCAGCGCGCCGTCCGTGCGCGCCGCCACCAGGGTCCGGATCTGTCCGCTGCGGAACCGCCGCCGGCGCACGTAGGCGTGATCGGCGCGCTCGGCCGGGACCACCTCGGCAACGGCCGCGTCCGGCGACCAGGCGAAGCGCCGGCCCGCACGGACGAGCGCGCGCAGGAAAAGGCTGTCCTCCCCGCCGATGGTTCCCAGGTCGGTCGCGAACGGGGTGCCCGGCGGAAAGCAGCTGTCGCGCAGGAAGGCCGAATTGTTGGTGCCGAGACGGGCCGCGCGATCGGTCACGTCCGCCCCGTCGTCCAACCGCCAGTCGCGGGAGAAGAAGGACTGGAAGAACCTCCGGTCGCCGACGTCCGGCGGGAGCAGCGCCTGGATCGGACCGAACACCGCGTCGGCCCCCGTCGTGCGCTGGGTCGCCACCATCGCCGCGAGCCAGCCGGGGGCCGCGATCTCGTCGTCGTCGAGGAAGGCCAGCAGGCGGCCCCGGCTCACCCGGACGGCGGCGTTGCGCGCGTGGGAGATGCCGGGGCGCGGCTCGTGGACGAGGCGGAGCCTGGGCCCCGCCTCCGCCTTGAAGCGCGCCACCGTCGCGCGGGCCGAATGGTCGGGACAGTTGTCGACGACCACCACCTCGTAGTCGCGTGGCGCGACGTGCCGTTGACCGAGCGCGGAGCGCAACGCCGACATCAGCAGATCGGGTCTGCGGAACGTCGGGATCAGGATGCTCGCGTCGGGCATGACGGCGTCCGTCTTCGGGACAGGGTGGGGCGACCTTAGTTATCGCCAGGGTGGCCCCGCACGCGCGCGTCGGTCGTACCCCCTCCGCCGGGCGACGGCGGCGGCGGATATCGGCGGCCACCCCGGCCGATGGCGCGGGTTGAGACAGGTCATTTGCGGCCGCGCGGACGGCGTGCTTTGGTCCTCCGAACCATGCCGGACAACGAGAGGGCAGGAACCATGACGGC
>JBIJED010000156.1:0-6722 GCA_044343785.1 Azospirillales bacterium
CGGGCAGTACGATCGGATCTACGAGGGATGGGCGCGCGACCCCGGGGCCTTCTGGGCCGGGGCCGCAGAGGCGATCGGGTGGGAGCGGCGCTGGGACCGCGTCGTCGAGGAACCGAAGCCGCACTTCTTCCGCTGGTTTCCGGGCGCCCGGCTGAACACCTGCTGGAACGCCCTCGACCGCCACGTCGACGGCGGTCGCGCGGACCAGCCCGCCCTGATCTACGACAGCCCGGTCACCGGCACGATCCGCACCTACACCTACCGCGAGCTGCGCGACCGGGTGGCGAAGGTCGCGGGCATGCTCGCCGCCCTCGGCGTTGAGGCGGGCGACCGCGTCGTCGTGTACATGCCGATGGTGCCCGAGGCGGCGATGGCGATGCTGGCCTGCGCGCGCATCGGCGCCGTCCACTCGGTCGTGTTCGGCGGGTTCGCGCCGGCGGAGCTGGCGACCCGCATCGACGACGCCCGGCCCGTCGCGATCCTCTCCGCCTCCTGCGGGATCGAGCCGGGGCGGGTGGTCGCCTACAAGCCGATGCTGGACGAGGCCATCCGCCTCGCCGCCCACAAGCCGCGCGCCTGCGTGGTGCTCCAGCGGCCGATGGCGAAGGCGGACCTCCAGCCCGGGCGCGACCACGACTGGGACGAGGCGGTGGACGCCGCCGCACCCGCCGACCCGGTGCCCGTGCTGGCGACCGACCCGCTCTACATTCTCTACACCTCCGGCACGACCGGGCAGCCGAAGGGGGTCGTGCGCGACAACGGCGGCCACGCCGTGGCGCTCGCCTGGACGATGCCGAACCTCTACGGGATCAAGCCCGGCGACGTCTGGTGGACGGCGTCCGACGTGGGCTGGGTGGTCGGGCATTCCTACATCGTCTACGCGCCGCTGCTGAACGGCTCGACCACCATCCTCTACGAGGGCAAACCGGTCGGAACCCCCGACGCGGGGGCCTTCTGGCGGGTGATCGCCCAGCACAAGGCCGTCGCCCTGTTCACGGCCCCCACGGCGCTCAGGGCCGTCAAGCGGGAGGATCCCGACGCGAAGCTGCTCGCCGGCTATCCGATCCCGCAGTTCCGAACCCTGTTCCTGGCCGGCGAGCGGGCCGACCCGGACACGGTGGAGTGGGCCGGGCACCATCTGAAGGTCCCGGTGATCGACCACTGGTGGCAGACCGAGACCGGCTGGCCGATCTGCGCCAACCCGGTCGGGACCCAGCTCTTCCCGATCAAGCCGGGATCCTGCACAAAGCCGATGCCCGGCTGGGACCTTCGCGTGCTGGACGCCGAGGGGCAGGAGGTGCGGCGTGGCGACATCGGGGCGCTGGTGGCGAAGCTCCCCCTGCCGCCGGGCGCGCTCCCGACCCTGTGGAACGCCGACCAGCGCTACTTCGACAGCTACCTCGCCGACTTTCCCGGCCACTACAAGACGGCGGACGCCGGCTTCGTCGACGACGACGGCTACGTCCACGTCATGGCCCGAACCGACGACATCATCAACGTCGCCGGCCACCGGCTCTCGACGGGCGGGATGGAGGAGGTGCTGGCGTCCCACCGCGACGTGGCGGAATGCGCCGTGATCGGCGTCCACGACCAGCTGAAGGGCCAGCTCCCGCTCGGCCTCGTGGTGCTGAAGGCCGGGGTGACGAAGCCGAACGTGGAGATCGTGAAGGAGCTGGTGGCCCTCGTGCGCGACCGGATCGGGCCCGTGGCCGCCTTCAAGACCGCCGTGGTCGTCGACCGCCTGCCCAAGACCCGGTCGGGCAAGATCCTTCGCGGCACCATGGTGAAGATCGCCGACGGCGGGGAATACAAGGTGCCGCCCACGATCGACGATCCGGCCATCCTGGCGGAGATCGCGGACGCACTGAAGGATGTCGGCTACGCGACGAAGGGTTGATGCGAAAGACCCCGCCGCGCGAGGGGCGCGGCGGGGTCCGTCGTCCGTGGGACGAAGAGGCCGGTCAGGCGGCCTGCTGTTCCAGCGCGGGGGATGCGGTGGCGTTCGTGATCCGGATGGACCGGGGCTTCGCCGCCTCTGGCACCTCGCGCTTCAGCTCGACGTGCAGAAGCCCATTCGCCAGCGAGGCACCGGTCACCTTGATGTGGTCGGCGAGCTGGAAGCGCCGCTCGAACGCGCGGCCCGCGATGCCGCGGTGCAGGTACTGGCGCTGGTCGCCGTCCTTGGACTGCCGGCCCGCGACGAGGAGCACCTGCTCCTTCTGGGTCACGTCGATGTCCTCGGGCGCGAAGCCGGCCACCGCCATGGTGATGCGGTAGTCGTCGTCGCCCGTCTTCTCGATGTTGTAAGGCGGATAGCTGAGGGCCGCCTCGTCCGCGTTGAGGGCCGACTCCATGAGCCGGGTCATCCGGTCGAAGCCGACCGTGGATCGGAAAAGGGGCGAGAGGTCGAACGTGCGCATGACATATCCTCCTTCGAGCGATACGTGTCCCGGAACCGCCACCGCGCCGGTCGGCGGTTCCCGTTTGGAATGTCCCCGGCCCCATCCGGGCACCGGCGACACGATGTACGTGGGGACGACCGATCCGGCGTCAAGGGGGTAACTCCGACGCGCGCAGGGGCGGCGACCGGTCTCTTTTTCGCCCTTGGCCGGTCCGGCGGCGCTGGTACTCTTCGAACATGGACCGGCGTGGCGACATTTGGGGCGGCGATCTTGCTGCGGGTTCAGCCAGCCGCACGCCCTATGTCGAACGCACCTTCGACGAGGCGATGATACTTCTCGTCGAGGCCCGGAACTACCTCGCCCACCGCGAGGCGAACGACGGCGCCGGGCTCGGTCCCCGCGCCCGGCTCGCGGCCTGCTGCGACAGTATGCGCGGGACGAGCCGCCTCACCCAGGTGATGGCGTGGCTCCTCGCCCAGAAGGCCGTCCAGGCGGGGGAGATCACCGAGCGGGAGGCCGTGTCGGACCGGTTCGCCCTGTCCGCGGCCGGCATTTGCCTCGACGTCGCCGGGCAGGACAACATGGACCTCCCGGCGGGGCTCCGCTCGCTCCTCGACCGCAGCCACCGCCTCTACGTCCGGGTGAGCCGGCTCGAGGCGATGGTCCGCAGCCGGCTCAACTGACGCCGCTCAGGGGCGCAGGACGATCGAGCCCGTGGTCCGTCGCCCTTCGAGGTCCCGGTGCGCCCGGGCGGCGTCGGCCAGCGGATGCACCGCCGGCGGGGCGATCTTGACGATGCCCGTCGTCACCATCTCGAACAGCTCGGCCGCCGCCGTCTCGAGGTCCGCCCGAAGGGCGATGTGGTGGAACAGGGTGGGGCGGGTCAGGCTCGCGGACTTCTGCGCCAGCCACTTCGTCTCGATCGCCGGGGGCGGGCCGGACGACTGGCCGAAGCTGATCAGGTGGCCCGTGTCGCGCAGGCAGTCGAACGAGCCCTGGAACGTGTCCTTGCCCACGCTGTCGTAGGCGACGGACACGCCCTTGCCGCCGGTGATCTCCTTCACCCGGGCCACGAAATCCTCGCGGGTGTAGACGATCGGGTGATGGCAGCCGCGGGCCCGCGCGATCGCCGCCTTCTCGTCCGACCCGACGGTGCCGATGACGGTGCAGCCGATGTGGGCGGCCCACTGGCAGAGGATCTGCCCCACGCCGCCCGCCGCCGCGTGGACGAGGATCGCCTCGCCGGCCCTGGCGACGTGCGTGCGCTTCAGGAGATACCAGCTCGTCATGCCCTTCAGCATGATCGAGGCCGCGACGTCGTCGTCGATCCCGTCCGGCAGCCGGACGAGGATGCCGGCGGGAAGCGTGCGCGCGGTCGAATAGCTTCCGGGCGGGGAGCCCGTGTAGGCGACCCGGTCGCCCGGCTTCACATGGACGACGTCCGGACCGACCGCCTCGACCACGCCAGCACCTTCCATGCCGAGACTGAAGGGCGTGGGAATGCCGTAGAGGCCCGTGCGCTGGTAGACGTCGATGAAGTTCACGCCGATCGCGGTGTGACGCACCGTCGCCTGGCCGGGCCCCGGCGCCGGCAGGTCCACCGCTTCGTAGCGCAGGGCGTCCGCCCCGCCGGGCGCGTGGACCCGGATCGCGTGCGCCATGTCGTCGGTCTCCCCTCGTCGGCCGCTCTGCGGCGTGCGGTCAAACTGGCGTGCGCCCCGGCGGCTGGCAAGGGGAGGCCGGCCGACGCGTTCAGGCCCCGCCGCCCTCGGCGATCGCGGTCTGCGCGTCCACGACCGCGATGGCGGTCATGTTGAAGATGCCGCGCGCGGTCACCGACGGCGTCAGGATGTGCGCCGGCAGCGCGGTGCCCAGCAGCATCGGCCCGATCCGCTGGCCGTCCCCCAGCACCTTCACGAGGTTGAAGGCGATGTTGGCCGCGTCGAGGTTCGGCATGATCAGCAGGTTCGCGGTGCCCGTGAGCCGCGATTCGGGCAGGAGCCGGGCCCGGATCTCGGGCGAGATCGCGCTGTCGGCGTGCATCTCGCCGTCGATCTCCAGATCCGGGTCCCGGCGCGTGATCTCCACCAGCGCCGCCCGCATCTTCAGCGCCGAGGCGGTGTCGTGGGTCCCGAAGTTGGAGTGGGACAGGAGCGCCACCTTGGGCGTCAGCCCGAGGCGGCGGACGGCGGCCGCCGCCATCATCGTCATGTCCGCGATCTCCTCCACCGAGGGATCGGCGTTCACGTAGGTGTCGCAGACGAAGATGGTCCCGCGCTCGGTCACGAGCGCGCTGAGGGCGGCGGGACGGGCGATGCCCGGGCTCGTGCCGATCACGCCCTCGATGTTTGCGAGGTGCCAGTTGTAGCGGCCGACCGTGCCGCAGATGAGGGCGTCGGCCTCGCCGCGCCGCACCATCAGCGCCCCGATGACGGTCGTGTTGGTGCGCACGGTCGTGCGGGCCTGGTCGGGCGAGACGCCCTTGCGGCCCATGAGGCCGTGGTAGAGCGTCCAGTAGTCGTTGTAGCGGGGGTCGCTCTGGGGATCGACGAGGTCCGCCTCCTCGCCGATGCGGAACCGCAGGCCGAGCCGCTCGATCCGCCTTGCGACCACGTCCCTGCGCCCGATCAGGATCGGCTTCGCCAGCCCGTCGTCCAGCACCGCCTGGACGGCGTGGAGCACCCGCTCCTCCTCGCCTTCGGCATAGGCGACCCGCTTGGGGTCCTCCTTGGCGCGGATGAAGACCGGTCGCATCACGAGGCCGGAGCGGTAGACATACTGGGTCAGCTGCTGGCGGTAGGCGTCCATGTCCGCGATGGGACGGGTGGCGACGCCGCTGTCCATCGCCGCCTGGGCCACCGCCGGGGCGATCGACAGGATCAGCCGCGGATCGAACGGCTTGGGGATGATGAACTCCGCCCCGAAGCGCAGGCTCTGGTCGCCATAGGCCGCCGCGACGACGTCCGACTGCTCCGCCATCGCGAGGTCGGCGATGGCCTTCACGGCGGCCACCTTCATCGCCTCGTTGATGCCCGTCGCGCCCACGTCGAGCGCGCCGCGGAAGATGAAGGGGAAGCAGAGGACGTTGTTGACCTGGTTGGGATAATCCGACCGGCCGGTGGCGATCACGGCGTCCGGCCGGGCCGCCTTCGCCTCCTCGGGCATGATCTCGGGCGTCGGATTGGCCAGCGCCAGGATCAGGGGCCGGTCCGCCATCGCCCGGCAGTGCTCGGCCGTCAGCACGCGTGGCGCGGAGAGGCCGAGGAAGATGTCGGCCCCCGCGATCACCTCTCCCAGCGTGCGCGCCGACGTCGGCTGGGCATAGCGCTCCTTGCGCGGGTCCATCAGCTCGTTGCGGCCTTCGTAGACGACGCCCGCGAGGTCGGTCACCCAGATGTTCCGCCGCCGCACGCCCAGTTCGACCAGGAGGTCGAGGCAAGCGATGGCCGCGGCCCCGGCGCCGGAGGTGACGAGCTTCACGTCCGCCATCGACTTGCCGACGACGCGAAGCCCGTTGAGGATCGCCGCCGCCACGATGATCGCCGTGCCGTGCTGGTCGTCGTGGAAGACCGGGATCTTCATGCGCGCCCGGAGCTTCTCCTCGACCTCGAAGCATTCGGGCGCCTTGATGTCCTCGAGGTTGATGCCGCCGAAGGTCGGCTCCAGCGCGGCGATCACCTCGACGAGGCGGGCCGGGTCGGTCTCGGCGATCTCGATGTCGAAGACGTCGATGCCCGCGAACTTCTTGAACAGGACGCCCTTGCCCTCCATCACCGGCTTGGCCGCCAGCGGGCCGATGGCGCCCAGGCCCAGCACCGCCGTGCCGTTCGTGATGACCGCGACGAGGTTGCCGCGGGCGGTGAGCGCGCTCGCCTGCGCCGGGTCCTCGACGATGGCCTCGCACGCGAAGGCGACGCCCGGGGAATAGGCGAGGGCCAGATCCCGCTGGTTCGCCAGAGGTTTCGTCGGCATGACCGCGATCTTCCCGGGCGTCGGGGACCGGTGGTATTCCAGCGCGGCGTCCTTGAGCGTGTCGGTCATTCTTCTGGGAACCTTCATCGGGGCGCCGCGATCTTACCGGAACGCCTGACGCGCGAAAGCCCGCAGCGGTCGCGGCCCTGGGCATCGTGCCGCGAAAATCTTCTGGTCCGCTTTCAATCAGGGATGGCACAATGGTCTCGTCCGGTCATGCAGGGTGGTGTGGATGGGGCCCGTGCCAGGAAAGATCGACCTGTCTGCCGTCGAGGCCGTGATCGTCGAGCCCGAGCGCGGCGCGCGCTCGGTGCTGCGCAACCTTCTGGGGTCGATCGGGATCACGAA
>JBIJED010000060.1:0-9686 GCA_044343785.1 Azospirillales bacterium
GGCGATGATGGCGAACAGCTCCGCGATCTCGGCGTCGGTCAGCGCCGCGGTCGGCTCGTCCATGATCAGCACGCGGGAGCGGAAGGACAGTGCCTTGGCGATCTCCACCATCTGCTGGCGCGCGATGGTGAGCGTGCCCACCTCCGTCCGCGGGTCGAGCGCCAGGTGCATCCGGCGGAACAGGGCGCCGGCGTCCGCGTTCAGCCGGTCCTCGTCGAGGAGCCAGCCGCGGGCCTTGCGCGGCTCGCGCCCGACGAAGATGTTCTGCGCGGCGGTCAGGTCGCGCATCAGGCTCAGTTCCTGGTGGATGATGGAGATGCCGAGGTCCTGCGCCGCCCGCGGCGAGGGGACGGTCACCGGGCGCCCCTCCATCCGGATCTCGCCCGCGTCCGGCCGGTGGATGCCCACGAGGATCTTCATGAGGGTCGACTTGCCAGCGCCGTTCTCCCCCATCAGCGCGTGCACCTCGCCCGGGCGCAGGTCGAACCGCGCCCCACGGAGCGCGCGGACGCCGGGGAACGCCTTCTCGATGCCCGTCATCTCGACGAGGGGATCCGTGGCGCCGCCGCGCCCGTCGCTCTTCAAGTGGTTCCGCCCCCGGGGATTTCTTCGGATTTTGACCGAGCGTACAAGTTCGCGGATTGGGTGTAAATCCGTGCCGAAGGAGGGGCCGCGCGACGCGGGATCGCGTGGGCACGGCTGAGGCGGCGCGGTCGCTGCTGGCCGCGGCCGTGCGGCGGCTGGCCGGGGCGGGCATCGACGACGCGGCGGGCGACGCCCGCGTCCTGTTCGGGGCGGCGACGGGGCTGGACCGCCTCGCCCTTCTGACCGATCCGAACCGCCCGGTCGACCCGGATGCGGCCCGTCGCTTCGCCGTCATGGTCGATCGCCGCGCCGCACGGGAGCCGGTCCACCGGATCCTCGGTGCGCGCGACTTCTGGGGACTGTCCTTCCGCCTGTCGCCGGACACGCTGGAGCCGCGACCCGACAGCGAGACCATCGTCGAGGCGGCGCTGCACGCGGTCGGCGCGAATCGTGCGGCTTCGCTTCGTCTCCTCGATCTCGGCACGGGAACGGGCTGCCTTCTGCTGGCGCTCCTGTCCGAATTGCCGGCGGCGGGCGGTGTCGGCACGGACCGCGCGCCGGGTGCCGTGCGGACGGCGCGGGAGAACGCCCGCACCCTCGGCCTCGGCGCGCGCGTGGCGTTCCTGGTCGCCGACTGGACGGCGGCGCTCGCCGGACCCTTCGACCTGATCGTCTCGAACCCGCCCTACATCCCCGACGCGGCCGTGCCCGCGCTGGCGCCGGAGGTGCGCGACCACGATCCGCGGGCGGCGCTGGCCGGCGGGCCCGACGGCCTCGCACCCTACCGGACGATCGCGGCCGACCTGCCCCGCCTTCTCGCCCCGGGCGCAACCGCGGTGTTCGAGGTGGGCGCGGGGCAGGCCGACGACGTCGCGGCGATCGGCCGCGCGGCGGGTCTCGACCCGGTCGCGGTGCGCGCGGACCACGGCGGCGTCCCGCGCGCGGTGGTGCTGCGCCGGGTCGATGGCCGCACTGCGGAAAAAAGGGTTGGAACGCCACCCCGCGATGGTTAGGTTGCGGTCCTGACAGGTGTCGGTTCCGTCCCGTCGACGTCCGCCCTGGATGCGCGAGCCTCGTCCCCGTGGGGGATGGCCGCCACGATCCGTCCGCCGAGAGCATCTGCGGGTCTTGATCGCCGGTCCCGAGCCGGCCGCGCCAACTCAGCCATGAGGCGAGAGTCCGATCACATGAGACAAGGCAACAACAACAACCGCCGGTCCCGGCGCGGCGGCGGTGGCGGTGGACCCGGTGGCGGTGGCGGCGGGGGCGGCGGCGGGGGTGGCGGCGGCGGGGGTGGTGGAGGCGGCGGTCGCCGCGGGAACGTCCCGCTGCGTCACCAGACCTTCGACAGCAACGGGCCGGACGTCCGCATCCGCGGCAACGCCTATCAGGTCCACGAGAAGTACCTGCAGCTCGCGCGCGACGCGGCCGCTTCGGGCGACCGGGTGACGGCGGAGAACTATCACCAGCACGCCGAGCACTACTACCGCATCATCCTCCAGATCAACGAACAGCAGGCGCAGGAACAGCGCAACCGGCCGCAGCACCAGGTGGGCGGGCCGAACGGCAACGGGGCCGGCATGGGCAACGGCCACGCCGCCGACGGTGGCGACGACGAGGACGAGGACTACGAGGACGACGGCCGGTCCGCACCGGTCTGACGTCCGATCCCGGTCGCCCGTGGGGTCCGTCCGCGTCCTCTTCTGGGTCCAGCACCTGCTGGGCATCGGCCACGTCCGCCGCGCCGCGCGCATCGCGTCGGCGCTGGCGGAGGCCGGGGCCGACGTCACGGTCGCCGACGGCGGGTTTCCGGTTCCGGGCGTCGACTGGGGCGGGGCGCGCATCGTCCGGCTGCCGCCGGCCCGCAGCGCGGACGAGACCTTCCGCACCGTGCTCGACGTCGACGGCGCGCCCGTCGACGACGCGTGGAAGAAGCGGCGCGCCGCGGTCACGCTGGAACTCGCCGCCGATCTCCGCCCCGATGCGATCCTGGTCGAGTCGTGGCCCTTCGCCCGCCGGCCGTTCCGCTTCGAGCTGCGCCCGCTGGTCGAGATGGCGGCCCGGCGCCGGCCGCGCCCCGCGGTCCTCGCGTCGGTCCGCGACATCCTCGTGACCAAGGACGACCCGGCGAAGATCGACGAGGCGGTCGACTGGGTGACCCGCTGCTTCGATCGGGTGCTCGTCCACGGCGACCCCGACCTCGTGCCCTTCGCCGCCACCTTTCCGGCAGCGGACCGCATCGCCGACCGCATCGCCTACACCGGCTATGTCGCCCCGCCCGCCCCCGGGGCGACGGGGGGGCCGGCGGGCGGGAGCGCGGGCGGGAGCGCGGGCACGGGGGAGGTGATCGTCTCGGCCGGCGGCGGTGCCGTCGGCATGCCCCTGTTCGAGGCGGCGCTGGCCGCCCGCCCCGCCGGACCGGCGGCGGCGATGCCGTGGCGCTTCCTCTGCGGCCCCGACATGGCCGAGGACGCGGTGCGCGACCTCACCGCGCGCGCGCCCGACGGCGTGACGGTGGAACGCGCCCGGCCGGACTTCCCCGACCTCCTCGCCCGCTGCGCGCTGTCGGTCAGCCAGGCGGGCTACAACACGGTGATGGACCTGCTGCGCGCGCGCTGCCGGGCGGTGGTCGTGCCCTTCGCCCGGGCGTCGGAGACCGAACAGGCGCGCCGCGCCGATCTTCTGGCCGAACGCGGCGTGCTGACCGTGGTGGCGGAGGCGGGGCTGACCCCCGCGACGCTGGCCGCCGGCATCGCGACGGCGCTCGCCGGGCCGCCGCCGCCCGCCCTGCCCCTGCGCCTCGACGGCGCGCGGGAGACGGCGCGGATGGTGCTGGCGGAGGTCAGCCGCCTGCGGGCGGGCTGACGGGCCACCAGGCGAAATCCTCGACCTGTTCCCGGGTGTAGGGGCTGTCGGCCGGCAGCGTCGCCGGGTCGATCCCGTCCTCGTCCGCCAGCGACAGGGCGGCGAGGCGGCGGCCGTCGGTCCAGGCCTCGGCGAACAGGGCGTCGCGGTGCTGGCGCAGGCCGGGGTTCTCCGCGATCTCACGGGCCAGATGCGTGCGCTGGATCAGGACGGACCGTCGCCACTTGCTTCGCGGGTCCACTGCCGGGGAATGCTCCAGCTTCAGGAGGTTCTCGATGATCCGGGCATAGGCAGAGCGGATGCTGCGGACGATGCCCTTGCCCATGTCCTCGATCTCCTCGGCCACGAGCGACCAGTCGACCCCGTCGTTCGGGACCATCTCCGCCTTCGAGCGAAGGAGGCGCGCCTGCTCCCGGGTCCAGCTGTAGAAGTCGCGTTCGTGGAGACCGTCCGGCATCGTCCCCTCCTCAGTCGAGGCCGTGGCGATTGACCGGCCACCAGTCGAAGTCCTCGACCTGTGCCCGCGTGTAGGGACACTCGGTCGGGAGGGTGCGAGGGTCCAGGCGGTCGCGTCGCGTCAAGGACAGGGCGGCGAGTTCGATACCCGACGTCCACGATCGGACGAACAGCCCTTCCAACTGCGGCCGGACCCCGGGATTGTCCTCGAGTTCGTTGACGATCCGGCGCCGCTGCTCGACCACCGTCTCCATCCAACCCGACCGAGGGTCCCGGGCGGGCGAGTGTTCCAGCTTCAGCAGATGTTCGATGATGCGGGCGTAGGCGGAGCGGATCGTGCGCGCGACGTCCTTGCCCATGTCCTCGATCTCCTCCGCGACATGGGCCCAGTCGATCGCGTCGTTCGGCTGCAGTTCGGCGCGCGCGCGCAGCAGGCGCGCCTGCTCCTGCGTCCAGGTGTAGAAGTCCCGTTCGTAGAGCGCGTCCGGCATCCGCACCTCCCCCTCTCCGCCACACGATAGCACGGCCGGCCGTGCGGCCTCGACTCCGCGGCGGGGCGCGGGCATCCTCCGGCCCCATGACGGACGACGCCACCCCGACCGCCACCGTCCCCGGCCTCTGGCTGGTCGACGGCTCCGGCTTCATCTTCCGCGCCTTCCACGCGCTGCCGCCGCTGAACCGGCCGGACGGCACGCCGGTGAACGCCGTCTACGGCTTCACGTCCATGCTGATGCGCCTCCTGGCGGACCTGAAGGCCGAGGCCGTCGCGGTCGTGTTCGACGCGGCGCGCGAGAACTGGCGCAACGGGGTCTACGACCTCTACAAGGCCAACCGGGGCGAGACGCCGCCCGAACTGATCCCCCAGTTCCCGCTGATCCGCGAGGCGGTGGACGCCTTCGGCCTGCCGTCGCTGGAGGTGGAGGGCTACGAGGCCGACGACCTGATCGCCGCCTACTGCCGCCTCGCCGTCGAGGCCGGCATTCCGGTCACCGTCGTCTCCTCCGACAAGGACCTGATGCAGCTCGTGCGCCCCGGCGTTCGCCTGTGGGACCCGATGAAGCAGAAGGCCGTCGAGGCGGCGGAGGTGGTGGAGAAGTTCGGCGTCCCGCCCGAAAAGGTGGCGGACGTGCAGGCGCTGGCCGGCGACAGCGTCGACAACGTTCCCGGCGTGCCCGGCATCGGCATCAAGACCGCCGCCCAGCTCATCACCGAGTACGGTGACCTCGAGACGCTGCTGGCCCGGGCCGGCGAGATCAAGCAGCCCAAGCGGCGCGAGAGCCTGATCGCCTTCGCCGAGCAGGCGCGCATCTCCCGCCGCCTCGTGGAACTCGACGCCCACGCGCCGGTGCCGATGCCGCTTTCGGCCATGGGCGTCCGCCCGCCGGAGCGGACGAGGCTCGTCAGCTTCCTGCGCACGCAGGGGTTCCGCTCGCTCGCCCAGAAGGTGGAACAGGAGGGGCTGGCGCTCGCCCCGGGCGTCGCACCGGAGACCGTGTCCGCCCCGGCCGTAGGCGCCGCGCCCGCCGTAGCACCCGCGACCTATGAACTCGTGCAGACCGTGGCCGACCTCGACCGCTGGATCGCGGCCGCCGTGGAGGCGGGCGTGGTGGCGGTGGACACCGAGACGGTGGGCCTGACGCCCTCGGTCGCGAAGCTCGTCGGCGTGTCGATCGCGGTGGAGCCCGGCCGTGCCTGCTACGTCCCTCTGGGGCACGTGGCGGAGGGGGCGGCCGAGGGCGGGCAGCTCGACCTCGGCGGGGCGCCGCCGCCGCCGCAGATCCCGCTGGCCGACGCGGTCCCGCGCCTCAAGGCCCTGCTGGAGGATCCCTCGGTCCTGAAGGTCGGGCACAATTTCAAGTTCGACTGGCAGGTCTTCGCCCGGCACGGCATCCGCCCGGCGCCGTGGGACGACACGATGCTGATCTCCTACGTCCAGGGCGGGGGCCTGAACGGCCACGGCATGGACGAGCTGGCGGCCCTGCACCTCGGCCACACGACGATCGGCTACGACGAGGTGACGGGCACCGGCAAGGCGCGCATCACCTTCGACCGGGTGCCGCTGGACAAGGCCCGCGACTACGCCGCCGAGGACGCGGAGGTGACGCTGCGCCTCTGGCACGCGCTCAAGCCGCGCCTCGTGAAGGAGCGGCTCGTCACGCTCTACGAGGAGGTGGAGCGGCCGTTGGTCGGCATCGTGGCGGAGATGGAGCGGGCGGGCATCCGTGTCGACCCCACCGTTCTCCAGGAGCTGTCGCGCCGCTTCGGCGAGCGGATGGTGGAGATCGAGGCCGACGTCTGGCGCATCGCGGGCCGCCAGTTCAACGTCGGCTCCACCAAGCAGCTGGGCGACGTGCTGTTCGGCGACATGGGCCTGCCGGGCGGGCGCAAGCTGAAGACCGGCGGCTATTCCACCGACAGCGCCGTGCTGGAGCCGCTCGCCGAGCAGGGGGTCGAGATCGCGGCCAAGGTGCTGGACTGGCGCCAGATGACCAAGCTGCGGTCGACCTACACCGACGCGCTGCAGGAGCAGATCCAGGCGGACGGCCGGGTCCACACGTCGTTCGCGCTGGCGCTCACCAACACCGGCCGGCTGTCGTCGTCGGACCCCAACCTCCAGAACATCCCCATCCGGACGGCGGAAGGGCGGGAGATCCGCCGCGCGTTCGTGGCGGCCCCCGGCCACAAGCTGCTGTCGGTCGACTATTCGCAGATCGAACTGCGGCTGGTGGCGGAGATCGCGGGCATCGACGCGATGAAGCAGGCCTTCGTCGACGGCCTCGACGTCCACGCCGCGACCGCCTCCCAGGTCTTCGGCGTGCCGCTGGACAAGGTGAGCAAGGACCAGCGCCGGGACGCCAAGACCATCAACTTCGGCATCATCTACGGCATCTCGGGCTTCGGCCTGTCCCAGCGCCTCGGCATCCCGCAGGGCGAGGCGAAGCGCTTCATCGAGGCCTATCTCGACAAGTACCACCAGCTCCGCGACTACATGGAGCGGACCAAGTCCGGGTGCCGGGAGAAGGGCTTCGTCACGACGCTGTTCGGGCGGCGCTGCCACCTGCCCGGCATCAAGGACCAGAACCCCAACCGCCGCGCCTTCGCCGAGCGCCAGGCGATCAACGCGCCGATCCAGGGCACGGCGGCCGACATCATCAAGAAGGCGATGGTGCGGATGCCCGCCGCGCTGTGCGGGGCCGGGCTGACGGGCCGGATGCTGCTCCAGGTCCACGACGAACTGCTGTTCGAGGTGCCCGACGCGGAAGCCGAACGGACGGCCGAGGTGGTGCGGCGGACGATGGAGGGGGCGGTCGCCCTGTCGGTGCCGCTGGTGGCCGAGGCCGGGATCGCGGACAACTGGGCCGACGCGCACTGAGGCGGGCGAGGGCCCTCACCCGTCGACCGTTGTTCGCGGTCGACGGGTGAGGGGTCTCCTCAGATCACGCCCGTCGCCAGCACCACGCCGACCGCCGTGATCGCCGCGCCGACCGCGCGGGCGTGCCGGTGCGTCGGCGAGGCGAGGCGCGCGAAGCCGAGGCCGGCGATCACGCCCGCAGCGTGCAGCGATGCCGTCGCGACCACGAAGCCGAGGCCGTAGAGCGCCCCGCTGGCGTCGGCCGGCATCTCCGCCCCGTGGGCGTGGCCGTGGAAGACCGCGAGCGATCCCACGACCGCCATCGCGACCCCGACCGGCATCCGGACCCGCGCCGCGACCAGCGCGCCGAAGATCACGACCGAGAGCGCGATCCCGGCCTCGACGAACGGAACCCCGTCCCCGCGGAAGCCCAGCACGCTGCCCCCGACCATGAGGGCGACGAAGGTGGCGGGGACCATCCACGTCGCCCGCCCGCCGAGGTTCGCCGCCAGAAGACCGACCGCCACCATGGCCAGAAGGTGGTCGAGGCCGCCCAGCGGATGCAGGAACCCGTGGACGAAGCCGTGGGCGTCGCCATGGCCCGTGTGGGCGGAGGCGGCACCCGCCGCGAGGACCGTCGCCGCCGCCGCGGCCGTGCCGATGAAGGTGTGTCGTGTCATACGAACGCTCCGAATCTGCATAACCCGCGACAGGTTACACGAAACGCGGCCGATGCCCATCCTGCGCGCGGCGGCATGCGACGGGCAGGTCGATCGAGAACGCGCTGCGCGTGCTGATGGCGATCGGCGGATCGACCAACGCCATCGTCCACCTCGCCGACCGGCTTCCGGTCGGCGAGGGCTAAATGGAGGATTTCCACGCGGCCGGGGGCGTCGGCGCGGTGCTGCGGGAGCTGCGCCCGCTCCTCCACCTCGACACGGTCGACGTGACCGGCCGCACGCCGGGCGAACGGCTGGCCGAGCCGCCGGAGTGGGTCGACCGCAAGATCGTGCGCCCGCGCCGGAGCGGGGCCATGCGGCGCTCTACCGGCGGTCCGTGCTGCAGGCGCCCGAGGGCTGCGACTTCGATGTCCTGCGGGGGTGAGGCCCTCAGTAAGGCAGGCCGACGTAGTTCTCGGCGAGCGAGGCCAGCGCCGCGCGGGAGGAGAAGAGATAGTCGAGTTCCGCCCGCTTGATGCGGGCGGTGAACCCCTCGTCCTCGGGAAAGCGGTGGAGCATGGTCGTCATCCACCAGGAGAAGCGCTCCGCCTTCCACACCCGGGCGAGCGCACGGGCCGAATAGCGGTCGAGCGCCGCCTCGGAGCCGTCCCGGACATGCTCGATCAGCGCATCCGCCAGATAGCGCACGTCGCTCGCCGCGAGGTTGAGCCCCTTGGCCCCCGTCGGCGGCACGATGTGCGCGGCGTCGCCCGCCAGGAACAGCCGCCCGAAGCGCATCGGCTCGGCGACGAAGCTGCGGAGCGGCGCCACCGACTTCTCGATCGACGGGCCGGTCGTCACCGCCGCCGCGGCCTCGGGGTCGAGGCGGCTCTTCAGCTCCTCCCAGAACCGGTCGTCGGACCAGTCCTCGACGCGCTCGTCCACCGGGCACTGCACATAGTAGCGGCTGCGCGTCGTCGACCGCATGGAGCACAGCGCGAAGCCGCGGTCGTGGGCGGCGTAGATCAGCTCCGGCGCGCACGGCGGCACGTCGGCCAGCACGCCCAGCCAGCCGAAGGGGTAGACGCGCTCGAAGGTGCGGATGGCGCCCGCCGGCACGCTCGCCCGGCTGACGCCGTGATGGCCATCGCAGCCGGCGATGGCGTCGCAGACGAGTTCGTGCGTCACGCCGTCCTTGCGCCACGTGACCCGGGGCGAGGGGCCGTGGAAATCGTGCAGCGCCACGTCCTCGGCCTCGTACACGGTCGGGGCGCCGGACGCGTCCCGCCCGTCCATCAGGTCCCGGGTCACCTCGGTCTGGCCGTAGACCATGACCGAGCGGCCGCCGGTCAGCTCGGTCAGCGCGACGCGGTGGCGCTCGCCGGCGAAGGCGATCTCGAACCCGTCGTGGACGAGGCCCTCGCGGTGCATTCGCGCGCCGACCCCGGCCTCGTCGATCAGCCCGACGGTCCCCTGTTCGAGGACCCCCGCCCGGATGCGGGAGAGGACGTAGTCCCGGCTCTTGCGTTCGAGGACCACGGTGTCGATCCCCGCCCGGTGCAGGAGCTGTCCGAGCAGGAGGCCCGAGGGGCCGGAGCCGATGATGGCGACCTGGGTGCGCATGGGGGAATTCAGTCGCACGCGTCGTGGGGGGAATCAACGGAGGGCTTGGCGCGCCCTCAGGCCGCCGCCGGCAGCCCCACGATCGCGCGGGCCTCGGCCACGGTCGCCGGGCGACGGCCGTATTCGCCGGCGATGTCCGCGATCCG
>JBIJED010000399.1:0-3869 GCA_044343785.1 Azospirillales bacterium
GAAGATCGTCAGCGTCTCTTTCGGGTCAACTTACCTCAGTATCGTGAGGCTCAGAACGTCACCGAAGACTGACGTGGCACCTGCCTTGTGTATAATCCGAAAGACAAAGGAGATTTACATCTGCTCGTCTTTGACGATGAAAGGATGATACACGAAAAAGGATCGCCGAATCCTCTGCGGCTTCGGCGATCTGATGACGTTGAGGGAGCCCGATGAGGCATCCTCAGATGAGTTGCCGCTCGCGTGCCTGGCGCATGAGCACGTACTGGCGCATCATCTGGTGACGGAACCGATAGCGGTATCCGCCGGCCTCGCTGATGCGCTCCAGCACGTTGCCCCGCTCGTCCTCCGTCAGGCGGCTGAGGGGATACTGGAGCGAGAGCAGCGACGCGGGCTCGGCGCCCGGCACCACCGAAACCTGGGTCAGGTCCGCAGGATGGAAGATGCCGTACTCGTCGGCCGGGCACTGGGCGGCGAGGAAGAGCACGTCGACGAAGGACGTCCGACGGTCGGTCCCGACGGCCTTCGCATAGGCGTCGACGACGGATCGCTCCGCCTCCGCCACGCAGCGGTCGACCGCTGCGGCGAGGTCGTCCTCGTCCATCGTCTGCGTGCCGCGGCCGAGGCCGTTGCGGGCCGTGTGCAGGCTGAGGAGCTGGGCGTAGTAGGGCAGGCCCTTGGCCAGATGGATGATCCGGTGGCGGACCTCCGGCGGGAACGTCACCCCGGCAGCCTCGGCGCCCGCGACGATCAGGCGCTCGATCTCCCGGTCGGTCATCAGCGGCAGGTGAACGGCGACGAGGGACCGCTGGATCGAGGGGTGCTTGCCAAGCAACTGGTTGACCGTCTCGGCCACGCCGACGATGAGGAGCGTCACCGGAACGCCGCCGTCGGTCAGGTTCTTGATCAGCTCGGCCAGCTTGTTCCGGACGTCGTCGCCCGTCACGCGGTCGTACTCGTCGAGCACGAAGAGCACGTGGGTCCCGCTGATCTCGGCCAGAACCTCCTGGAGTTCGGTCGCGCTGAACGGTCCGGGCGGCAGCAGTTCGTCGAAGTTGCCGAACCCGCGGCGCGCGGAGAACGGATGGTCGAGCCCCGCCTGATGGTAGGTCGACGGGATGCGGGACAGGAGCTTGCGGAAGATGTCCTCGAAGCCGAGTTCGGCCGAGCAGGTGAGCTTCACCGTGAGATAGCCGGCCTGCGACGCGATCTGGCCGATGGCGTTCGCCACCGACGTCTTTCCGCGCCCGCGATCGCCGAAGAGCACGACGTGCGCGCGCTCCTCCTCCACCGCCTGGATGATCCGGCGCAGGATCTGGAGCCGGCCGATGAAGAGCGCGTTCATCGCGCTCTTGGGACGGGTCGGGGTGAAGGCCTCGCGCAGCGCATTGTGCGCCTCGGGCGAGATCGGGCCGGTGGTCAGCGCGCCGCGGAGCGCCCCCGCGACCGGCAGCTGGAACTGGGGAAGCTCCTGCTCGGGCGGGGGCGCCGGCATCCGCGGCAAGGGTCCCGGCCCGAGCCTGCCCGCGAGCGTCCGCGCCGGCGGCACCGTGTCGAGGGCCGCCAGGCGCTCGCTGGCGGCGCGCAGCGCCGGCGGCTCCTGGTCGTCGGGCTCGGGAAAGATGCGCGCCGCCACCGGCCCCTGGCGAACGGGCAAGGGATCGGCGATGCGGCCCGGTCCCTGAAAGCCGACCGAAGGCGGACGGCGCTGCCCGGCCTCGGGTCCTTCGGGGTGGCGACGCTTGCGGAAGAAGTTGCGCATGTCTCGCGTCGGAAGAGAGGAATGAACCGATCCTAAGCGGGAGGACCGGTCGGGTCGGGTTGCCATCGGGATGTACCCCTGCTGCGCTGCAGCAAGGGCCGCCCTGGACGGGTCAGCCGGCCGCTTCGGTCGCGCGGGGAGCCACGGCTGACAGACAGTCGGCCTCGATCTCCCGCCAGGCGCGGTGGGCCAGGCTGTCGTCCGGCATCTCGACGTCGTCCATCGCCAGCATCGCACCCGCCGGAACCCGCCGTCGCACGACCGCGTCGGCCAGGAGGCCGATCGGAAGGTGGCCCGGCGCGTCGGCGATGCGGACCGCCTCGCCGCGCACGGCGAAGCTGCCGATGCCCGCCTCGATCCGCTCGCCGGGCTCCAGCGTCCGCTTGGCGACCGTGGCGACGCTGGCGACCGGGCGCCGCCCGTTGTCGAGAAGGATCCGGCCCTCGTCGAGAAGTTCGCGGATCGAGTTCGCGATCTCGAGGAAGACGTAGATGTTGTTCCGCAGCACGACGTAGTAAGGCCCCTCCCCCAGCTTCAGATAGCGCAGCGCGTCCTTATGCCGTTCGTCATGACGACCGGCGACGAAGACGCCGTGTGGAAGCTTGGGCGAGAGGATGTAATCGGAGATCGGGCGGCCGAGACGCTCGGCCTCTTGGCAGAGCTGGTCGGCGCCGGCCTGGATCACGTCCTCGACCGGGCCGAGGAGGCCCTGGCGGACGATGTCGGCGCCCAGCCCGTTGGCGACGAGGGCCTGCTCCACCTGAACCTTCGTGCCGTCGGTGAAACTCGTCACCATCGGCAGGCTGATCCCGTTCCTGCTTCCCCAGAACGTCATGTCCTCGAGGCTCGGGTTCCGGTTCAGAAAGCCCTTCATGTTGCCGTAGACCAGCGGCTCGAACCCGAAGGACCGGGCCTCCCGCGCGAGGAGCGCGAGGACGCCCGGCTGGTCGCCCGACGCCTCGGTCAGGAGGCCGCGGCCCACGAAGCGCGAGCCCGCGGTGACGTGGAACTCCGCGTTCATGGTGACGACCGGAAGGCCGGCGGCGAAGGCCGCGTCCACCACGTCCGTCGCGTGGATCGGATCGCCCGAGCACTCGACGATCACGTCGGCGTGGTCGATCACCTCGCTCAGCGCGTTCGTCAGAAGGTCGGGCCGCGGGAAGTCGCGGACCTCGTCCACCGGCCGGCGGGTGAGCACCCGCGAGGCGACGAGCCCCGGCTGCCGTTCGAGCGACATCAGGAAGTGCCGGGCCGTCCAGCCCGTGCCGATCAGTCCGATCTGCGTTCCGCCGATGATCTTCATGGGTCTTCCCCTCAGGCGATCTTGTCGAGCGGCGCGCGGTCGGGCAGGTCCTGCCCCATGAACCCGGGCCGCCATCCGGAAAAGCGCTGGTCGAGGAGCCGCAGCAGGTAGGTGCCGTAGCCCGACTTCAGCAGCGGCTCCGCGAGGGCCGCGAGCTGCCGGTCGTCGATCCAGCCGGTGCGCCAGGCGATCTCCTCCGGGCAGGCGACCTTCAGCCCCTGCCGGCTCTCGATCACCTCGATGAAGTTGCCCGCCTTCAGCAGGCTCTCGTGGGTGCCGGTGTCGATCCAGGCGGTGCCCCGGCCGAGAAGCTCGACCCGGAGGTCACCGCGGGCGAGATAGGCCCGGTTGACGTCGGTGATCTCGAACTCGCCCCGCGGGCTGGGCTTCAGCGCGGCCGCCACGTCGACCACCGAATTGTCGTAGAAGTAGAGGCCGGTGACGGCGAAGTTCGATTTCGGCGCCTTCGGCTTCTCCTCGATGTCGAGGACGCGGCCCCGCTCGTCGAAGCTGACGACGCCGTAGCGCTCCGGGTCGCTCACCGCATAGGCGAAGACCACCGCACCCCGGGTTAGCGCCGCGGCGCGGCGAAGACGGTCGGTGATGCCGTAGCCGAAGAAGATGTTGTCGCCCAGGATGAGCGCGACCGGGTCGTCGCCGATGAAGTCGCGCCCGATCGTGAAGGCCTGGGCGAGGCCGTCCGGCCGCGGCTGGACGGCATAGGACAGCCGGATGCCCCATCGGCTCCCGTCGCCGAGGATGCGGCGGAAGGCCGGTCCGTCCTCGGGCGCGGTGATGAGCAGG
>JBIJED010000192.1:0-5786 GCA_044343785.1 Azospirillales bacterium
TCAGCGTCGCCAGCGGATAGTAGATCATCGGCTTGTCGTAGACCGGCAGCAGCTGTTTCGACGTGCCCAGCGTGATGGGGTGCAGGCGGGTGCCGGCCCCGCCGGCGAGGATGATGCCCTTCATGGCGGCGGCCTCAGGCGCTGACGTCGAAGATGCCGCCGTACATCTCGACCTGCTTGATGATGCGGTGCCAGCCCGCCAGCTGCTTGTACCAGTCGAGCGTGATCGTTTCGGACGTCCGGTCGAGGTCGCCCGCCTCCAGCCGCTCCAGGATCTCGACGACGCCGTCCTCCGCCCGGCGGGTCGCCCGCCAGCCGAGGTCCTCGATCTTGGCGAATCCGACCCGGTAGGAGCGGAGGTCGGGATCGCCGTACCACTCGATCTCGACCGGGTGCTTGCGCGCGGACACCTCGCGCACGACCGTCCCGCCCAGTTCGGCGATGCGGTAGGTGTTCTCGGCCGAGCCGACGTTGAAGATCTGGCCGTTCACCCGGTCGGCCGGCGCCGTCAGCATGAAGATCTGCGCCTCGGCCGTGTCCCGCACGTGGACCATGGGGCGCCACTGGGTGCCGTCGCGCATCAGCGGGAGGCGACCGGTCTTCCACGCCCCGAACGTCATGCCGTTGATGGCGAGGTCGAGGCGCATCCGCGGGCTGTAGCCGTAGACGGTCGCCTGGCGCAGCACGACGGCGGTGAAGCGGTCGTCGGCGAGGGGAAGCACCCCCTGCTCCGCCTTCTCGTTCGCCTTGGCGTAGGTGGTGAGCGGGTTCGCCGGCGACGTCTCGGTCGCCGTCTCCCCGTCCGGCTGGCGGCCGTAGATGCTGCACGAGGAGGGCAGCACGTAGCGCGTCACGCCCGCCGCCTTCGCCAGTTCGGCGCATCGCACCCGCGCGGCATGGTTCACCGCCCAGGTGACGTCCTGGAAGAGTTCGCCCGAGGGGTCGTTGGAGATGGCGGCGAGGTCGATCACCGCGTCGACGTTCCGGAAGTGCCACGGTTCCAGCCGGCGCACGTCCTCCTGAACGATCTCGAGGCGGTCGTCGTCCGGCAGGCGGTGTCGACCGAAATAGAACCGGTCGACGGCCCGCACGGCATGGCCGCGCGCCAGAAGGAGAGGGACGAGCGTGGTGCCGATGTAGCCGCCGGCGCCGGTGACGAGCACGCGATTCATGGCTGTCGTCCAGTGCAAGGGTTGCAGCAAGCTAGGAGTCGCAGCTTCCGGCCAGCAACGATGCGTTGGGCATACCCTCGTCCGGGTAGCGCCCGCGGATCAGAGCTCGGCCCGGAGCTCCGCGAGGGTGGGGTGGCGGGCGTCGCGATCGGAGAGGACCGCGCCCTGGGGCGTGACGGGCCAGTCGATGCCCAGCGCCGGATCGTTCCAGATGAGCCCCCGGTCGTGCGACGGGGCGTAGTGGTCGGTCACCTTGTAGACGACCTCGGTGTCGGGCTCGAGCGTGCAGAACCCGTGCGCGAAGCCCTTCGGCACGAGGAGCGTCGCCCCCTCCGCCGCGTCGAGGCGGACCGCCACGTGCCGTCCGAACGTCGGACTGGCGGGGCGGATGTCCACCGCCACGTCGAGCACCGCGCCCTTGATCACGCGGACCAGCTTGTCCTGCGCGTGCGGGGCCAGCTGGAAGTGGAGGCCACGGATCGTCCCGGGCAGGGCCGATCGGGAATGGTTGTCCTGGACGAAGTCGAGGTCGAAACCCGCTTCGGCGAAGACCCGGCGGTTCCAGGTCTCGGCGAAGAAGCCGCGGTGGTCGCCGAACCGCTTCGTGCGGAGAAGGACGACGTCGGGGATGGCGGTGCGTTCGATCTGCATGGGAGCGCTCAGAAGAACCGCTCGGGCACGCGGACCACGTCGTCCGGGAGCACCGGCGTGGACATCGGCGCGCGCCGCTCGACCTTCCGGGCGTCGGCGCCGCGGATGACGAGCACGTAGTCCTGGCGCGCGCGGTAGGTGAAGCCGCCGGCCATGGCGACGGCGGTGACGGCCGTCATGCCGTCGACGTAGGCGTACTGGCCCGGCGTCTTGACCTCGCCCAGGATGAAGAACGGGCGGAAGGCCATGACCTGGACGCTGACCTGCGGGTCTCGGACGTAGCCGTCGGCCAGTCGCGTCGTGATGTCCTGCTCCAGTTCCCGCGCCGTCCGGCCCTGCGCCCGGACGTCGCCGACGAGCGGCAGGCTGATCTGGCCGCTCCCGTCGACCTTGAACTGGCCGGAGAGCTGGTCCTGCCCGAAGACGAGGACGCGCAGGTCGTCGCCGGCGCCGAGGCGGTACGCGCCCGGCGTCACCGTGCCCGGGGGTTCCGGCGGGGCGTTCGTTCCGCCGGCGCAGGCGGTGAGCGTGGCGACCGCACCGATCATCGGAACGGACAACAATAGATCACGTCGTTTCATCGTCGCCTCATCCAAAAAAAAGGGCCGGCGAATTGCCGGCCCAACGTAACGAGGCGTCGTTTTCCCCGATAATGTGGAGAGGAATTACTGCGGTGGCGGCGGGTGATCCACCCCGGTCCCTTCGTTGGCGGTACGTCCCCTGCCACCGTTTCTCTGTCAGAGGCGGAATCCCAGACGGAGAGTGACGATGTTGGCGTCGAAGTCGCGCCCGGCGGCGTCGCTGTCGCGGGTCTCGAAGGTGTAGCCCGCGTTCACGAACATGTTGCGGTTGAAGGTGTAGGTGCCGCCGACGGTGGCGCGCCAGTACTTGTCCTCGATCGAGACGCCCTGGAACGAATCGGTGACCCGGCGGAGCTGCGCGTCGACGATGAACTGGCGCATCAGCTCGTGATCGACCCCGACGGCGAGCAGCGTCTGCTCGATCGACGAGGCGTTGAAGCGCGTCGTCTCCAGCACGCTCCGCCGCGCGATGCCATAGACGGTCGTCAGCTGCGTGACCGCCCAGTCGAGACGCCCACCGAAGGTGAGGCCGTCGAAGTCCTTCAGACGGGCGTCGTCGTAGTTGCGCTCCAGATAACCGGCGAAGACCTCGCCGACGACCAGCCCGGTCAGGTCCAGCCGGGCGCCGACCACGGCCTCGAAACCGGCCGAATCGCGCTCGAAGCCCGCAGGGTCCCTCCGGTCGTAGGCGATCGAGGTGTAGGTCCCACGAAGGAACGCCTCGTAGCCCGGCTGGATCTCGTAACCGAGCCGCGCCTGCGTCTGATAGACCCAGCGGTTCCGGAAGTCCTGGGAGACGGTCGTGCCGTTGCGACGCTCGACGTCCTGGAAGTCCAGGAAATCGGCGCCGAAGCCGATGGAGGCGTTGAAGCGGCCGAACCCCTGCCGGTATGCGGCGTTGCCGCCCGTCACGGTAAAGAGGATCGGCTCGTTCCGGTCGTTGACGTTCACCTGGCTGTCGGGATCGCCGCGCCCCTCGCGCGCCCGCCGGTGGGCGACGCCGCCGGTGAACGCCCCCTCCGTCCCCACGTCGAGCCGGCCGGTCCCGGCGAGGTTGTAGTCGACGTAGTTCTCCGACGTGTTGTCCAAGTAGCGACCCGCCTCGGCCTCGGCCACGAACCGAAGCTCGTTGCGGCCGAAGTTCGAACGCAGGTCGAACCGGGGCACCACGGTCGCGATGACGTCGCTCTTGGTGTTGTTCTGCGTCGCGAAGACGTTGTCGTTGTAGACGAGGCCGGTCGAAAGCTCCGGGAAGAGCAGGAACGAGCCGAGCCGGACGCCGAGCGGATCGATCTCCGGTCGCGCGCGGTCCCTGACGAACTCACCGCGCCCCGGATCCTGGGCGACGGCACCCCCCGTGATGCAGACCAGCACCACCCCCGCGGCTCCGGCCCGCAGCGCCCGCTGTACTCGGCTCATGGATTCGTCCAGTTCAGGTTGGCGGATATGGATTGCTGAATAGACATTTCGATCAGGCATGACAAGAAGGCCTCCGTGGCAGCCGCTTCATTGATCCGGACTGTTGCATCCGTGCATTCCGACCGATCCGCCGATCCCGTTCGGAGCCTTATCTTTACTCTATGGAATTGGAGTCTATCCATAGATCATATGACGTCGGAGTATGCGTCTATGCGGATCGAGGCAGCTGTCGATCCCTGCCGGTCATTTCCGGGCGGGCAACAGGCGCGACGCCGATGTCCAGCGGGACCCGGCCGCAACCCCGGCCGTCCGGCGGTGCCGCGCCGACGGATGCTGCGACGCCGGAGCGGTGACCCGATCTCGCTGCACTGCGGCAGTTTCGTCACAGGCGACGGGTTCCGGATTCCTTGGAAAATCATCGCTTGAAATCCGGGACCCGCTCGACGATATTCCGCAGTGCAGCAAGCGATTGCTGTATGCCCTTCTTGGGCGTTTCCTCCCTAAACTCAGGCCGCGGTTCGCCGCGGCCTTTTTTTTCCTCGCCATCCGGGAGCGGGCCCTCCCCCTTATCGCCGACCGCCGACGGGCGTCGGCCGACTAGACTTGCGGGTCTCCGACGCAGAAATCCGGACCGCGCCCGACCATGACGGCCCGAACGCTCGTGCACGCCGACCCGCCGTTCGCTCCGGGGCCGACGACGCGGTTCTACTGCCCCGTCCCCGTCCTCGAGACGACGTTCGAGGCGATGGTGCTCGCCACCGTCGGGCGGCGACCGGTCGCGCTCCTGCTCGGCCCGCCCGGCGCCGGGAAGACGACCCTGCTCCAGCGGCTGATCAACCACTGGAGCGAAACCGACTGCGTCCTCCTCGCGGTCGTGGCCGACCCGGAGATGGACGTCGAGACCCTGGTACGCAGCGGTGCCGGCACCGACGTCGGCGACGCGTCCGGGCTCGACGAACTCGTCGACGCGCTGGAGCGCCGGCTCGACGAGAGCGGCACCGGCCTCCTCGTGGTCGACGACGCCCACCGGCTGCGTCCCGCCATCCTCGCCGAACTGGTCGAACTGTCCACCAGCCGCACCGAGCGCGGCAACTACATGCAGATCGTGCTCGGCGGCACGCCGGGCCTTGCGGAGGGGCTGGCGGCCGTCGTCGAGGGCCCGCTCGACGCCGTCGCCGCCGTCTGCACCATCCCCGCCCTTCCGCAGGACCAGATCAACGACCTCATCCGTCATCGCCTGTCGATCGTGGGGGAGGTCGACGGCCATCCCTTCACCCCCGGGGCGATCGGGGCCGTGGCGGAGGCGGCGAAGGGCCGGCCCGGCGCCGCCGTCGGCATGGCCGCGACGGTGCTGGAGGCCGCGCAGGCCCGCGGTGCGGCCAGGGTCGACGCCGCCTTCGTCCGGGACGTCCTCGTGCCCGGACGGAAGGCCGTCCGGCGCCCCCCATCGGCGCCGGAGCGGCGCGCGCGCCCGGCGCCGGCGGAGCCGGGCGCGGCCGCCCCGCCCCCGTCGGCGCCCGCCGCCTGGCAAGGTGCCGGATCGCCCGGCCTCCCCGGCGGGCCGCCCCTTCCCCGGCGCGACATCGGCACCCGACCCCGTGCGGCGTCCCGCCTGGCGGGCGGGCGATGGCCGACGCTGCTCCTCGTCCTGCTGCTGGCCGCCGGCGGCGCCTGGGCCGGGGTCGAGTATGCCGAACGGATCGGCTTCACCCTCCCCGGGAGCCCACCCGCGCCGCCGCCCCGGCCCTGGTCGGAGACCCGGACGACGGTTCCGATCGAGCCGGCGCCCCTGCCGCCGGCGGCTTCCACTCACCCCCCGCCGGTCACGCCGCCCCCTCCCGTCGTGTCCGCTCCCCAGCCCGATCCGAACGAAGGACGGATCCGCGCGCTCGCGCAGCGGGCCGACCGCCAGCTGGAGCAGAAGCGGCTGACGACGCCCGCGGGTGACAACGCCCTCGACACG
>JBIJED010000563.1:0-2675 GCA_044343785.1 Azospirillales bacterium
GGCATCGACTGCGCCTTCTCGCTGCCCTTCGACCGGGCGGGCGCCTATTTCCGCCGACCGGCGGCGGCGCCGGACCTCTGGGCGCTGGTGGACGCGGTGTGCGCCGACGATCCCGACCTCGGCGGCCTTTCCTTCGTGCGGCACCCCGCCTTCGCCGACGGGTTCTGGACCGCGGGCGCGCGCGGGCCCGGCCATCCGATGCCGCAGCGTGCGACCGAGCGCGCCTGCCGCGAGGACGGCCTCGGCGCGCCGGAGAGCCCCTACAAGCTGATCGGCGCGAAGCAGGTGGGGAAGGGCGGGCTCGCCGGGATGCGGCTGTTGCGCGCGCTGCGCGCGGCGCTGGGCGACCGGGTCGCGGTCTGGCCCTTCGACGGTCCGCCCGACGGTCGCGCCGTCGTGGCCGAGATCTATCCCCGCCTGTTCCTGCGCCGGGCGGGGGCCGGAAACGGGAAGGTCCGCACCTGGGACACGCTCGCCCTTCGCCTCGCGGCGCTGGGGTCCGACCCGTGCGGGGCCCGGCCCGACGCGCCCAGCGACCACGAGACCGACGCGCTGGTCAGCGCCGCCGGTCTGCGCGCGATCGCGGCGGACCCGGCCGTCTGGTCGCCGCCCGCGCTCGATGCCCGGGCCCGCGCGCAGGAGGGCTGGATCCTCGGCGTGGGCGCCCGATGAGCGCCGCTTGCCAAACCGCGGGTCCCCGCCCAAGGTGCGGCCGGGCCTTGGGCAGGGGACGGCATGGCGGCGGCGCTGGCGGTGGCGATCGGCGGCGGCATCGGGGCGCTCGCCCGGTGGTGGATGGCCGCGTGGGTCACCCGCCTGCTGGGCGCCGGCTTTCCGTGGGGAACGCTGGCGGTCAACGTGCTCGGCGGGTTCCTGATGGGGGCGATCGTCCAGGCGGCGACCCACGTCTGGCCGCCCTCGACGCCGGTGCGCCTGTTCCTGACGACCGGGCTGATGGGCGGCTTCACCACCTTCTCCGCCTTTTCGCTGGAGATGGCGGACATGCTGGAGCGGGGCGAGACGATGACGGCCGCCGGCTACGCCGTCGCCTCGGTCGTGGCCTGCGTCGCCGCGCTGTCGGCCGGCCAGTGGGCCGTCCGGGCGTTCGGCTGAGATCCGAGACGAGGAGACGGCGATGACCGGCGTCCAGACCCGCACCGTGGCCCCCGACGAGGCGGACATCCGCCTCGACCGGTGGTTCAAGCGGCACTTCCCCCAGCTGAACCACGTCCAGCTGGAGAAGCTGCTGCGGACCGGGCAGGTCCGCGTGGACGGCGGCCGGGCCAAGGCCAGCACGCGTCTCGCGGGCGGTCAGTCGATCCGCGTCCCGCCGCTTCAGGCCGATGCGGCCCAGCCCGTGAAGGGGCCGCGCCCCGTGAGCCCGCGCGAGGCGGAGACGCTCCGCGCCCTCGTCCTCCACCGCGACGCGGACGTGCTCGTCATCGACAAGCCGCACGGCCTCGCCGTGCAGGGGGGGACGGGCACGTCGAAGCATCTCGACGCGATGCTCGACGCGCTCCGCTTCGACGCGCCGGAACGGCCGCGCCTCGTCCACCGGCTGGACAAGGACACGTCGGGCGTCCTCGTTCTCGCCCGCAACGCCTTCGCGGCCCAGCGGCTCGCCGACGCCTTCCGCAGCCGCGACACCCTCAAGATCTACTGGGCGGTCGTGGCGGGCGTGCCCAAGCCGCACCGGGGGCGGATCGACCTGCCGCTGGCCAAGACCGCCTCGCCGCGCGGCGAGCGGGTGGCGGCCGACCGGGAGGAGGGGCAGACCGCCCTCACGGACTACACGGTGGTGGAGCACGCCCACCGCAGCGCCGCCTGGGTCGCGCTCTGGCCGCGCACGGGCCGCACGCACCAGATCCGCGTCCACATGGCGGCCATCGGCACGCCCATCCTCGGCGACGGCAAGTACGGGGCGGACAAGGCGCGGGTCGAGGGGGCCGACCTGCCGGACCGCCTCCACCTGCACGCGCGGCGCATCGTCGTGCCCCATCCGCGCGGCGGCCGGGTCGACGTGACGGCGCCGCTGCCCCCGCACATGCGCCGCACGTGGGACTGGTTCGGCTTTTCGCCGGACACCGACGGGAACCCCTTCGAAGAGATCATGTGAGGCGAACCGTGCCCCTGCGTCTCGTCATCTTCGACTGCGACGGCACGCTGGTGGACAGCCAGCACGCGATCGTCGGCGCGATGACCGCCGGATTCGAGGCGGAGGGCTTCACCGCCCCCTCCGCGGCGATGGTGCGGCGGGTCGTCGGCCTGCCGCTGGTGGAGGCCGTCGCGGCCCTGGCCCCGCACCTGCCGGCGGTGCGGCACGAGCGGATCGCCGAGGCCTACAAGGACGCCCATCTGGCGGCCCGGGGTGCGGGCGCGTCGATCGAGCCCCTGTTCGAGGGGATCACGCAAGCGCTCGACGCGCTCGACGCCGCGGGCCACCTGCTCGGCGTCGCGACCGGCAAGGGCAGCCGGGGCCTGCGCCACACCCTCGACCTGCACGGTCTCGCCGGCCGCTTCGTGACCCTCCAGACGAGCGACCTCTGTCCGGGCAAGCCCCGGCCGGACATGGTGCTGCGGGCGCTGGCCGAGACCGGCGTGGCGCCCGAGGACGCGGTCGTCGTCGGCGACACGAGCTTCGACATGCTGATGGCGGGGAACGCCGACGTCGCCGC